>PWNM01000435.1 GCA_003557825.1 Candidatus Hydrogenedentota bacterium
CAACGATTATTTCCGACAGGATTTCCTCCCAATCTGTAAACTCCAGATCCTTGGCTTCCTTGCGACCGATTGCGAGTTTTACAATATCTTCCTGACGGATGGTAGGTCGTGTCCTTTTCAGAATCGTCTCAATTTCGGTATCCTCAAGGATTGTACGCGTTAGTTGTTCATGACTCCATTCATCGGGAAGCAACTCCTTTTCGGCGGCATGTGAGAAAGGTAGGTGACCCATGTCATGGCATAATGCTGCCAGGCGCACCACCCTGCGCCAGTATGCAAGCTCATCGCTATTTGCCCCTCTAAGGGGTCTGAGCGTATTTCGAATCGTGTCCGTAACATGCTCGGGATGGGTAATGACATCGAACACGCGACCTGCAAGCTCCATGACGCCCAGTGAATGCTCGAATCGTCTATGCGTAGCTCCGGGATAGACCAAATAGGTCATAGCCAGTTGGTGAATATGCCGAAGCCTTTGGAATGCCCTTGAGTCCAAAATGCTTCGTTCGTCATCATCGATTTTGATAAACACATGGATGGGATCTCGGATCTCATGAATCGTTTTTCGCATTGTCCCTCATTGCTTTGCGAATGCCGGCATAGCGGCTGCCCCATTGATCTCCCCATGATGGGATCATTGAAGCCGTATTGTATCTATCAAGCAACATTTCGGCAAAAACATAATCGCGATTGCTTGAGATCCGAGTCGAGTGGTAGGCTGATTCGAGCGATACGCTCTGGACTGGACAAGCCTGTGATTCACAGTTGATTAGGAGGTCAGGATGGTGGCTGAAGGAACGACGGGACAACAAGCGCCGTATCGGGCGGGCGATGATCGGCTTATTCGGGCCGATGCCGACGGAAATCGGAAGCTGAGACGTCAACGGGTCGATGCGGACCTGATCGTGGCGGGCGGCGGTTTGTCGGGAGTTTGTTGCGCGGTGGCGGCGGCGCGGGAGGGCGTTCGCGTGGCCCTGGTGCAGGATAGGCCGGTGTTGGGCGGCAACGCATCGAGCGAGGTTCGGCTGTGGGTATTGGGCGCCACAGCGCACATGAGCAACAATAACCGCTGGGCGCGCGAAGGCGGCATAGTGGATGAGATCCTGGTGGAAAACCTGTGGCGCAATCCTGAGGGTAACGCCATCCTCTTCGATGCCGTTCTGCTGGATGTGGTCGCGGCCGAACCGAATCTGGATCTGTTCCTTAATACCGCCATCTCGGAAGTCACCGTCAGTCCTTCCGGCGAGATTGCCGCTATCCACGGATTCAACAGCCAGAACAGCATCCGGTACGATTTCCGTGCGCCCTTGTTTTGCGACGCCACCGGCGACGGAATCGTGGGCTTTTTGGCGGGTGCGCCCTATCGTATAGGAGCCGAGGAATCCAGCGAGTTTGGGGAAGGTTTCGCGCCCGACGCCGGCTATGGGTTTTTGCTGGGGCATACCATCATGCTGCATGGGAAAGACATGGGGCGACCTGTTACGTATGTAGCGCCCGACTTCGCCCTGAGCGACATTACGGCTATCCCGCGCTACGAAACGATCCGCGCGTCTCAGTTGGGTTGTACCTTCTGGTGGTTCGAATACGGCGGTCGGCTGGATACGATTCACGATACCGAAACCATCAAGTGGGAGCTGTGGAGGGTAGTTTATGGCGTGTGGGACTACATCAAGAACTCGGGGCGCTTTCCCGAAGCCGAAAACCTAGCCCTCGAATGGGCCGGACCCATTCCCGGCAAACGGGAGAGTCGCCGGTTTGAAGGCGACCACATGCTCACCCAAGACGATCTTGTCTCGCAGCGGCCCTTTGAGGATGCCGTGTCTTTTGGCGGGTGGTCGCTGGATCTGCATCCGGCCGACGGCGTCTATTCCGACCGCCCCGGCTGTAACCAATGGCATAGTCACGGGGTCTACCCCATCCCCTATCGTTGTTTGTACAGCCGGAGCATCTCGAACCTATTCCTTGCGGGCCGATTGATCAGCGCAAGCCACGTGGCCTTTGGTTCGACCCGGGTCATGGCCACTTGCGCCCATAGCGCCCAAGCGGTGGGCGTAGCCGCAGCGCTGTGCCGGGAAACGGATTGTTTGCCGAGGACACTAACCGAAGCGTCCCACATGAAGAACCTGCAACGGCGGCTACTGCGAACGGGCCAATGGATTCCCAACGTAGCCCTTGACGATCCCGACGACCTGGTTCAGTCGGCCGCCATTACGGCAACCAGTCGGATGAAGCTTGGCACGATCCCGCCCGACGGGCCGGTGCGTCCGCTGGATCGATCCGTTGCCTTGCTTGTGCCGTTGTCTGCCGGAGCCGTGCCGTCGATGGCGTTTCAATTTCAGGCCGAAGACGACACTACGTTGAGCATCGAATTACGCGTCTCGGAACGCATCGGACATTACACGCCCGACCAGACTCTTGCCGTAACCACCCTCGAGGTCAAGTCAGGCGCGGCGTGGTACGAAGTGGATTTCCAAGCCTCGCTGGATTCCGCCCAGTATGGCATGGTCTGCCTCATGGCAAACGCGGAAGTTTCGGTTAGCTGTTCAGCACAACAAGTGACCGGCGTGTTGTCGCTGCGCCATGCAGGTGAACAACCGGAACGGACCGACCTCGGATTCCATGGTTTTGAGATATGGCGTCCCGAGCGGCGTCCCGGCGAGCATCTACCCGCCTGCCGGTTTGCGCCTTCGCTGGATACATTCGAACCTGCCCAGTTGGCCAACGGTTTCGACCGCCCCTGGCTGCAGGCCAATGCCTGGGTTGCCGACTTGGACGATCCCGAGCCGGCGGTACATTTCACTTGGACCCAACCCCAATCGATTCGCCGCATGGTGATCGCCTTCGACACCGACTTCGACCATCCCATGGAATCGCATCAGTTCAATCATCCCGAACGGGTTGTGCCGTACTGCGTGCGGAACTACCGGGTCTGTGATCGGGAAGGGCGGGTCCTACATCGCGCTGAAGACAACCATCAAACCCGAAACGTGATCGAATTCGATGAGCCCATTGTTACGGACCAGCTTACCATGCATGTCGAACACCCATCATCGCAAGTGCCGGCAGCCGTGTTTTCGGTCCGATGCTATGGGTGATCGCGGAACAGCGACATCCGATTGTGGAGGGCCTGATTCCGAAGGTCTGCCGGTATTATGCAGTATGAGCTGATCCCTGTTGGCGTGGACGGTTGCCGGGGCGGATGGTGCGTTGCTTGTTCGGGTGAAGTATGGTGCGTTGCGACATTTACCGAGCTCCTAAAAAAGGTAGGAGAGGCAGCCGTCATCGCCGTGGACATGCCTATCGGGCTATTGGATCGGGCGGCGGCGGGCGGACGCGCCTGTGACCGGGAGGCCCGGCGCATCTTGGGTCCAGGGCGGGCATCAACGGTATTTTCGCCGCCCGCGCGACCCGCTCTCGATGCCGCCTCCTATGGGGAAGCGTTGCGGATCAACCGAGAGACAGCGCCGGAGCAAATTGGCATCTCCAAACAGACCTACAACCTGTTTGCGCGGATTCGTGATCTGGACTCGGTGTTGGCCCGCCGCCCCGAGCAGCGGATTGTTGAGGCCCATCCGGAATTG
>PWNM01000088.1 GCA_003557825.1 Candidatus Hydrogenedentota bacterium
CAATAGTGCGTTCGGTTATTCGCGGGACCCGACTGCCCGTGACCGTAAAGACCCGTCTGGGATGGGATGAAAAAAGTATCGTTATCGAAGACGTGGCCCGCATGGTCGAACAATGCGGCGCCATAGCCCTTTCCATTCATTGCCGCACCCGCCAACAAGGCCACAAGGGGGATGCGGACTGGTCCTGGCTGGAGCGGGTCAAAAAAGTGGTCTCTATTCCTATAATTGGGAATGGCGATGTTCAAACCCCTCAGGACGTGGTGCGCATGTTCCAAACGGGCTGCGACGGCGTCATGATCGGCCGGGCCGCCATTCAGCATCCATGGATTTTCCGCGAGACAAAGCATTTCCTGAAAACCGGCGAACAGCTACCCGAACCCACGATTGATGAACGGATTGATCTGTGCATCCGCCATCTCCGATTCGCGGTCGCCTACAAAGGTGAACGCAAAGGAACGGTCGAGTTCCGGAAGCATTACTCCGGATACCTCCGCAGTCTACCAGGTATAGCCAAACTAAGGGCCGCGCTGATGCATTACACGGAGATTGAGCCTATCGTCGAAGGGCTTGAGATGTTCAGAGATCGGTGCATCGAACGTATGGAACCCATTTCAGCTGGGCTATGACAGAGAAAACAGAAAGGGGAGTCTCATGCTTGAAGCATTGAAAGAGGATGTATATAAAGCAAATTTGGATCTGGTTACAAAAGGTCTTGTGCTGATTACCTGGGGCAACGCAAGTGCTATCGACCGCGATCAGCGGCGAGTCGTCATCAAGCCGAGCGGCGTTTCATACGATGACATGTCTCCCAGTGACATGCCGGTAGTGGACCTGGAAGGCACCGTAATCGAAGGAGACCTGCGTCCGTCTGTCGACCTTGCAACCCATCTGGTTCTTTACAAGGCCTTTCCTCAAATTGGCGGCATCGTACACACGCACTCCCATTATGCAACCTGTTTTGCCCAGGCCAGCCGCCCCATTCCCTGTTTTGGTACCACCCATGCCGATTATTTTTATGGAGAGGTACCCGTCTCAGATGTCTTAACCGAAGCCGAGGTAGCCGAGGATTACGAGCATCACATTGGCGAGGTCATTGTTAGGCGATTTCATAACTTGGATCCGATGCATCATCCCGGTGTACTGGCCGCATGTCATGCGCCCTTTACATGGGGGATTACGGTGGCCCAGGCAGTAGAGCATGCCTATGTACTCGAAGAAATTGCGCGAATGGCAATGCATACCCTTATGCTAACACCCAATACGGAGCGTATCGCCTCCTATTTACTCGACAAGCATTTCCTGCGCAAGCACGGTTCGAAGGCATATTACGGACAACGGAGAGATCTGTAACGCTGCGAGTGTTGGATGATCAGTGGGTTCGCAATTCGCAAATGCCGATGATAACATCATGACCGCAACCTGGAGGAACCGAACATGACCGAACAGCAATCTCACGTGACCGTTGGACTCTTTGGCATCGGATTGGATACCTACTGGCCCCAGTTCGAGGGATTGCATGAACGACTTCAGGGCTATCAGAAGCGCATTCACGAACGGCTAGAGCGGCCTGGCGTATCCATAGTGGATGTGGGCCTCGTCGATTCCGTCGAAAAGGCCTATGAGGCGGCGGACCGTTTCAAGCGCGAGGATGTGGAGATCATTTTTCTGTTCGTCTCAACCTACGCCCTGAGTTCGACCGTGTTGCCTGTAGTGCAAAAGGCCAAGGTGCCTGTCGTCGTGTTGAACCTCCAGCCGGTGGCCGCCATTGATTACGAAAGCTTCAATCAACTCAACGACCGGGGCATAATGACCGGCGAATGGCTTGCCCATTGCCAAGCATGCGCGGCTCCGGAGTTGGCCTGCGTCTTCAATCGCGTGGGTATTGACTATCACTTGGTTACCGGGACCCTGAACGATCCCGAATCGTGGGCCGAAATCGATGCCTGGATCGATGCGGCTCATGTTGCATCGGTCATGCGGAACACGCGCGTGGGTGTGCTGGGGCATTATTACTGCGGCATGTTGGATGTGTATAGCGATATGACCCAGCAGGCCGGCGTATTAGGATGCCATTTCGAGCTACTCGAAATGTGCCAGCTACGCCAACTGCGGGATGCCGTGACCGATCAGGAACTCGAAGCGAAGATTGCTCAGTTCCACGACGAATTCGATGTGTCGCCGGAATGCTCTGATGCAGAGATGCGTCGCGCAGCGCAAACCTCCTGCGCCCTTGATGCGCTCGTCTCCCAGAACAAACTGGGCGCATTGGCTTATTACTACGAAGGTGCGCCGGGCAACGAATACGAGAATATCGTCACTTCGGTGATCGCAGGCAACTCGCTGCTGACCGCCCATCACGTTCCCGTTGCGGGGGAATGCGAAATCAAGAACGTTCAGGCCATGAAAATCATGGACACGTTTGGCGCGGGCGGTTCGTTTTCTGAATTCTATGCCATGGACTTCAACGACGACATCGTATTGCTTGGCCACGATGGGCCGGGCCATATGGCCATCGCGGAGGGACGGGTTAAGCTCGTACCGTTGCCGGTGTACCACGGTAAGCCAGGACAGGGGCTCTCCATCGAAATGCAGGTTCAGAACGGCCCCGTAACGCTCCTGTCATTGGTTCAGGACGGGCAAGGAAAACTGAAACTGCTCGTCGCAGAGGGGGAATCCGTACCTGGTCCCATTCTCCATATAGGAAACACAAACAGCCGTTACCGTTTTGCCCTCGGTGCGAAGGATTTTATCAATGCCTGGTCTATGGCCGGCCCGGCTCACCATTGCGCAATCGGCATCGGCCACATTGCGCGGAAGATCCACAACCTGGCAGCCATCTGGGGCATCGAGTGCATTCGAATCTGTTAGATCATCCGCTAAATGGATCTACTCTGACACGAGCGTTGTCGTACCGTCGGGCATGTGTAAAACGAGGAATGTACCCGACGCACCGGCCTCGTGCACATAGACAGGATGCGGGTCATCTCCAACCAGAAATTGGGCCGGCGCATCCCCGGAAATCGTTATCTGATATTCCGTTCCGGTGTCGGACGTACCCGTTTTGGTTGCTTCGACTGCGAGGAGCCCTTCGTCCAGCATATTGATTGTGCCAAGTGATTCAACGATCGCCGCCGCATTCCTCCCCAATTTCGCCGTGACTGTTGCGATCTTGCGATCGTCGGCGTATTGGATATCCGAAACGGCTCCCCCGTAGAACCGTGTTGCCAATCGTGGTGATGTGAGCGATGCATCAGATGTCCAAACCTCGGGATCGCGGTTCCGAATAAAGATGGTGTTCGCATGGTCCGAAATATAGGCCCGCACCATGGGATCGGCCTTATAATCCGCATGGATTCCGACATCCTCAAGCATCTCTCCATAGAACGCCGCCATTACGTCCATATCAAACCGCTCATTCAGTCGGCCTCCGCCCAGTTCGGGATCCAACACATACATCCATGACAGACCAAGGGGCATGCCCAAATAATACGCCCGTCCTCCATTTTCATGGATCCGTCGTACGCCCATGATGCGGTCGCCGTCCGTTAAAAACGGCTC
>PWNM01000521.1 GCA_003557825.1 Candidatus Hydrogenedentota bacterium
ATCGAGGCGCCGGCTGTTCAGCGGCTGCGATGCCGCATTGGACGCCACGGCGCAACCCGCTTTCTGGGTCATCTCGAACTGGCATCGGCTTTGGCACGAGCGCTACGCCGATCGGGCGCCCCCCTATCCTATACACAGGGGTTCCACGCCCATCCCCGGATCAATTTCTCGACCGCCGCGCCGTTGGGGGAGGAATCCGAGGCCGATTACATGGATGTGGTGCTTAAGGAGCGAATCGATCCGCAGTTATTGCTCGAACGCGTACGAGCAAAGCTCCCTATCGGACTCACCATGTACGAAATCGAGGAAGTTCCGCTGAAGGCTCCATCGCTAATGAGCCTCACATCGGGTTTTAGCTATGACATCGAATGTACGGGGGACGCGGCTGTCCTGCAAGCCAAAGCCGAAGCATTGCTGAACGCCGATACAATCCCAATCGAACGGCCTGCCAAAGAGAAGAAGCGCAGAGGCAGACGCCCATCTCGGCCGCGCGTCATCGACGTGCGCCCCATGATCCGGCACATTGAGATTACATCAAATGGACCCGAAACGGTAACCCTCAATATCGAGACGGACGTGGTCGAAAATCGGGGGGTCAAACCACGGGAAGTCATAACCCTGCTCGGGCTAGATCCGGCAACCGTGCGCATTCGCAAGAAAGCCACCCGGCTAGCCGAATCCGCCCCTGCCTTCCGATAGGAGATAGGGAACCATTTCCCCGCTCCGGCCATTCATCTTGTCAAGAATGAATGAAACAGAATCGAACGTCGTCTGTAAGGTCGTATGAAACAAGGCACAGACCATTCCCGCGGCGCGGGATGGAAAAGGGGAACACGCTATGGGCGGCGCCGATGTATACGACATTCTACAGGACCTGGTGGACGGAGTGTTACGGTGGGTTTCGAGGTCCTGGCACCGAATGCGTGAGCTTGTGTAACCCCGATGGGCATGGGTCGACCGACCGACAGACGCTTTTCCATCATCTACCGCCATTTGACAGATCGCCGATTCCGCGGTATCCTTTCCTATGGGAATACACTACGACGACAGGTCATGCGGGGGATGCATTCATGAAACGATGGGGAATAGCAGGATGGGCGATTGCAACGGCGCTCATCGCTACATGCCTACCAGTCAGCGCGGAATCTAATCTTTGGATTTCCTACTACTTTGCCGGCGAGCAAAACTATGCCGCCGGTGAACATGCCGATGGCGACACCCTGCTACGTTCAGCACGGGCCGAAGCCGCCCGCGATCCGGAATCTGCCTATCGCCTGGCCAATACCCTCGACGCACTCGGTCGCACCAGCATGGCGCTGGACCAATTCGAACAAGCGGAACAGTATTTCCTGTGCGCCCTCGAGCTCAAGGAGAATGCTCTCGGCCCCAATAGTCGGTTCGTACCCCCTACATTGAACAATCTGGGGGATCTGTATCTAATCATGGGCGACGAGGCGCGAGCAGAATGCCGGTATCGCCGGGCCCTCGATATTCATGAGCGCGATCAATGGAACGTGGAGGTTTGCCGTAGTTTAAACGGCATGGCCTTAATACATGCCCGAAGGGACGAGTCGGTCCACGCCGAGGAGTTGCTCAAACGGGCCATATCCATTCACGAACGACATCAACGTCGATGGCATCCTTGGTTGGCTACAGCACGCATCAATCTCGGCAATTTGTATACGGGGCTGGGCCGGCTTGACGAAGCCGAAGAGCTGTTCGAGATGGCCGCCTATGCTCAATCGCGTTCGCTTGAAGCGCGGCATCCCGATGTGGCCCTACGGTTGTATGCTCAAGCGGCCCTGTTTGCGAAGATTGGCGATTACGCCCAAGCGCGGGAACTGGATGATAGGGCCGAGGCGATGATGGCGGAATTCACCAGGCGGAATCGCCGGTAACCTATCCGATTTCGCTGTTCAGGATGCGTCGGGCCGATTCATAGACCCAGTTGCTCGAGATACCGGTCATACAACGATGATCGGTCGTGCATTCGGGTTTCTGACACGGGCCGCAATCCACATCAATACGAATAACCTCGCCTCGCTCGTAGGGCCCTTCCGAATAAACCGGGGCTGTGGAGCCCATGATACAAACGGTGGGAACCTTGAATGCCACCGCTACATGCCGAGGGCCTGAGTCGTTGCAGATCAGCAAATCCAGAACCGAGATTGTAGCCTTTAGCGTGTCAATGGTGGGATTGCCATTATCACAGATGTGAAGGGGGTGTCGGACTGCGGCGCATAGGGCATCCCGGGTATCTTCTTCGCCGGGTCCCGTCAGTAGCACGCATCGGGCGTCCATCGTTTCGTGCAATCTGTCCGCCACCGCAGCAAAGCGTTCGGGAAGCCACCGCTTGCTGGGTCCAAAGGCCGCGCCGGGCGCCAACCCGACAAGCGGACCATCCCCGTTTGGTACAACTCGTCGCACCTGCTGGACCGTCGTGGGCTCCGCAGCCAGTTCGAGGCCCCGTCCATCGTCTTCCGAGCCTATGGCCGCCACCAACTCGAGGTATTCCTTGGCCATATAGACCGGCTGAATACGACCATTGATCCTATTGGGCGGTATGGTGTGATTCAACAGGAGACGTCGGCCATTCCGATTGTACCCTACACGTTGGGGAACGCGGGCCAGCCAAGCCAACAGGGCTGCTCGAAACGAATGGGGAAAGACGGCGACCACCTGCGCCCTGTCGCGTCGCATTTCACGGGCCTTTTGGCGTAACACCGATAGTTCGGGACGTTCCGGCAAGGTAATCACATCGCCCACGTAGGGAAGCCCCTTCACAAGGGCACAGGAACCTCCTTTGCCTACGACGGTTAGCGGTTTATCTGGAAACCGGCGGTGCAACGCCCGGAGCGCAGGCGTACACATGGCGACATCGCCCAACCAGTTGGGCAGGATAGCAAGAGCGTGACTCACGTGTTGTGCCGGTGTTCGCGAATATGTTCACGCAGTTGCTGGGTGAATTGTTCCTCTCCGAGGGTATTTCGGAACAGCCGCTCACGCTCACGGAAACTTCGACGCATGATGGCGATGCCGTCGAGTAGGGCGGCGATAATTACGGCCATGAAGAACACAAAATTTAGGGTGAGAAACAACGCAAAGCGCCAAGGATCCTCGCGAACATACACAATCTGGACGCCGAGTAGCACGGCCAATAGCATGGCAAACAACAGATAAAAACTGACCGGCCGTCGACCGCGAAGCCGCCTCCAGGCGTCCATAAAATGCTCGCCGAGGGTCTTACCGTCGTTTTCTGCTGGATTTTCCGTCATTGTACTGGGGCCCGCCCAGGCAAGCGCCATGGCTGCCCGGACGGGGCATTCCTAATTGCTGTAAGGGCAGGAGCCGCCTGGACAACCGCCGGGAACCCCGCATGGGGCAGGTTCGGTTGCTTGCGACCCACCCATTACGGCTGCAAAAGCACTCGCTTGCTTCTCGAGCTTGGTCGAACCGCATTGCGGACAGGCCGGCGTCTCCGATCCTCGCACAAGGATCTCCGAGACG
>PWNM01000044.1 GCA_003557825.1 Candidatus Hydrogenedentota bacterium
ATCTACGGTGATTCATACTATGGGGAAAGCTATCAAAGCCGAGGTGGTGAAACTCGACATTGGAGTGTGATACGTTTAGATGACACAGGGGGATAGTAGGATGAAGGAAGAAGGCAGGGAGAACATTATGGGAAATCCAGATCAATCATCTGAAAAATCCAACATAACACCATTCCACTACTTGTTAATCGCGCTCATCTTCGGTTTCATGGGGGCCTTTTTTTGGGCCATCCGGGGGACATCCGGTTTCGGCGGTTCCCAGGGCGGGCTGTTAGCAGGCGTAGGCTGGGGCATACTGTGGTATGTCTTCTCGCGTTTGGACGGTCGCGGGCGTCAACGGCCCTATGGAACTGACGCGATGCTGGCTGCCATTACTTTTGGCATCGCCTATGGGGGCATGACGGGTTACGGGGTTTATATTCGATGGATTCAGGGGAGCTTTTATCTGAACCTTCCAGAAGGCTCCAGGCCGATTGGCGCGTGGACCGGTTATGCCATGCTGTTTATCTGCGGGCTTCATTGGGGCGGGGTTCCGGGCGCCTTTATGGCATGGTGCGCGCCCAGGAAACCGCTGAACCACACGAACTGGGCCATCCGAGTGGGAGCCGGATTTCTTGGGGCCTTTCTGGCGAGCGCGGTCGTGCGGCTTTTTCCCGATTGGTTCCTCCCGTTCTACGACGAGGGGATTTACGAAGTCGCCGAATACCGAACTGCTCAACGGGCTTTGGGCTCGATTCGTAACATTGCCCCCCATGTCGGATTTTTCCTAGGTTTTTTGGCCTATGAAATTGGGCGAAAGGATTGGCGCGCCGTCGGGATGATCCTGATCATGGCCTTCGGTTTCGCCATACCTTTTACAATCGGCGGGTACTGGCATACGTTCCACGGTTCTGAGGTGCACATCGACTGGTGGAAAAACTGGGAGATGACCATCGGTTTCGGCGGTGGATTGGCGTTTGGGCTGGCCTTTTACCTGTTCAACCGTCCCGATCCTTCGTTTGGACCCCGGAAGCCAACA
The DNA here is from genome assembly GCA_003557825.1 of Candidatus Hydrogenedentota bacterium. Lineage (GTDB taxonomy): Bacteria > Hydrogenedentota > Hydrogenedentia > Hydrogenedentales > SLHB01 > PWNM01. The sequence continues at coordinate 1,019 of PWNM01000044.1, forward strand.
GTTAATGTTCGTATCTGGGGCGGCGCTTTTCCCGTCTGGTTTACATCGTGCTTTATTTTCATGAACGGATACAGAGGGTTCGTTAATATCCACGATCTCGATTGGCCAGGATGGATTCGGATCGTGATCTCTGTGATATACGTATTACCTGCCACCTATGTGTTCGCCCTGTGGATACGCCGGATTCGCCGAGATCCGGATGGATCCCCCCTCCCTGTAAAGGCGTTGGGCGGCGTTCTGGCGCTAATCGTAGTGGTCGGTTTCATTGTGAGCTGGCATGTCCCCTTGGAGCTCTATAACAAGGTGCTGCTTGTCTCTTATACTATTTTCGTTCTCGTCAGCGCAGCATTGTTTGGCGTCCTATGGAAAGGCCTACGTACAGGGACGGATTGAACGCGTGGAATGTGGCTCCCCCAAACCTGTTCAAGGCTCGGGGGAGTTACGGTCTCACTTATTGAGTGACTTCTACCAGTACCGCCCATTGGCCCTCACCGGGCGTGTTCAGCTCAAGCTGTTCTGCTGATTCGATATCCTCCGGATCGTGCCAACGGTTTTGCTCAATCTCAAGCCATCGAAGCGTCATGGGCCCATCGGCTTCGGATGTGTCGAGCGTCACCGAACCCGCTGCGGGAAAATACACGGCGTACTGTACGCCTGGGGTAGCAGCGCAATAGGCCTCGTTTTTGTCTCGATCGCGAAGCAGGTCGTTGTGCGGTTCGGCAGGAAATACGTCGAAATCCGTCACCAACATCCGCATGCTTTTGAGGTGAGTCTGAGCCAATTCACTCAATCCGGCCCCTGAATCAGGACGATGAAACCGGGAGCTTGCGAGACCGCCCAAAACGTTCCGCCAAAGCTTGTGCGTACCTTCCTCAAGTCCGCCGCCATGGGGCGTGCCACCGTAGATTTTGACATTGTTTATGGGGCGCGCTGGATCGAGCAGGCGTTGGCGAGCCGCTTGCATGTTATCCCAATGGGTCTGCCCCACCTGATGGGTGTTCTGAGAAATATCGACAAACGAATACAGCTCGGGATGATCGAAAGTAAAGCGATGCATGGGATGGCTCAGGTCCCAGGGATCCCACATTTCGGTCACTTCAACTCCCACGCCTGCCTCATCGGCCTTTTGCCGGATAAAGTGCGCCCAATACGCACTCCAATGCTCCGACTCGTTGGTCTCATTGCTAACACAGTAGAGGACATTGCCGTATTCCAATGAAATGGAAAGCATTTTCTCCACATAGGCTTCTTGGTACTGAAGTACCAGGGGGTTGTCCTCTTGCTCAGGCGTGGTACGGAAGAACGGATTTTCCAGTTGGCCCGGATGGGTGGTGATCTCCTCGGGCAGGCGGCTTTCCTCGGCCGTATAGTTGATGTTGTTTCGCGGGTTGAACGGCTGCCGAGACCAACCGCCCATCTCGCGGGCATCACGAGCAAAGTCGAATCGATCGAACACTTCGATCTGCACGATGATATCTCGCGCGGAGGTCATATCGAGAAAGTCCCGAAACCGTTGCCAGTATGCTTCGTTAAACGTGTCCAGGTCATACAGACCGGTATCCGAATCCTGTTCGTAGGCATAAAGGTTCCCGGCCTCCCGCGTGGACATAGTGTTGCGGACATAGTTACCGCCAACAGACACCAACACGTCCAAATGCGCTTCCAACCCGTCCGGCGGAATATGGGGATGGTTGAACAGATTGTCCTGATCGCTCCCGCCAATGAGCAATACGGGCTCGCCTTTGTACTGCCAATAGGTTGGATTTGCCTCATAGGGTCGAATACGGTCCGCATCAACAGCAGCGGCTATGTGCATCGTCCCCAAAACCATCGTTATCATCATCACAATCGCCCATCGTTTTCTCGTTCGCATTGGTGTTCTGCCTCTCAGTTATATCGCGACATCCTTTGCCGCCATGGAATCATGAAAACCACTCTCTGCATTACGTAGGCAAGGCCCCTTATTCTATCGCCTGAAGATGAAACACGTAGTCCTTTTCCAGCGGAGCAGTGAGCGTGAAAGACTCCTGATCTCCTTCGATCTCCAGGATCCAGGATTCCCCTCTTTCCCCGGTGTCGGGGTCATAGCCATAGGCTTCGTAACGACCTTCGGCGCCCGTGGCATCAACGGTAATACTACCTCCTACGGGCATGAAGAAAACATACTCGTTGCCGGGTCGCCCGAATGCATAGCCTTCCCGCTCGCCGATGACTGCATCCCACAGCGGGTCCATCGTCCAAAACTCCATACCATCGATAAACTCGCGAAAGTTCCTCACCCAACGGTGTTGTTCAACAAAGAAGGGGTCTTCCCAGTTGCCGTAGTCCACTTCGGTTGATACTCCTGGGCGCGGATGAATGGGAGCCAGCCGATGATAGCGCATACCCGCGGTACCGCCGACAAAGGACATCCATAGCTGGTGTAAAATATGGCTTCCTGGAGGACCTCCCATCTGACCACTGTCATAGACTGGCTTGATGCGATCATGCTCGCGTTGCCATGCATCAAGCGCTTGATAGGACTCCCACATG
>PWNM01000172.1 GCA_003557825.1 Candidatus Hydrogenedentota bacterium
ACGGCGTTTCGACCGTCACGGTAGTATCCAAGGTGTCATGGGGCGACAATACAGTGGTTGAGAACGCCAAGTCCCTTATCTGAGGCCAACCATGGACAGTCAGCGGTTCCGAATGCCATGCCACCACCCGATCCCGCCGGTCATAAAGCCAGACATCAAAGTAATATGTCCCTGGTCCCAGTGCGAGATCAAAAGTATATCGTTGATCCCCTTCCTCGATTCGGCGGTTCTCGTATTCAATGGTCTCGACCCGGTCTTGGCCCGGTTGGCGAATCTGACCGACCACGCGATAGGTAGCGGGGGCCGGTTCATCCAGATGAACGGTGAGCAGCCGATAGTGCCCCCGCGCCGCCGATTCCTGGATGCTGCGAATAAATTCCTCCGGCAGATCGGGCGGGATCTCGGACTCCTCCGGCATCGGAGGCTCCTGAAGCTCCACTCGAGATATCCATGCGTCCGGCGTCCATCCTGCTGCCCACCGAACCGTCCTGGAGACGAGCGATAGGTAGTTTTCCCAGTACTGCGTTTCCGCAAAAAGCGGGTTACGCAACTGAGGCAAAAGGAAATGGGATGTTGGAGCCGGATCGCCATAATCCAGTTCGACGATGCGAAGACTTTCAGATTCGAGCAGTCGTACCCATTCCAGCCCGTCGCGCCACTCCGGCGTAATGGATTCGCCAATACCTGTCAGGACCGGTTTGGGCTCGGCGGCCGGTTCCAGTCCATCAAGGAGATCGCGCAGTTCAGGCGCAAGTGGATACCCGTACCGACTCAAAACCAGACCGGTTCCCTTATCGAGACTCCGAAGCAATGATTCAAGGGAATCTCCAGAAAGGCGTTCCAGAGCCTGATCCGACGTCAGCACCACATCCGGACGGGAATCCAGCATATCGCGAAGGCCTGCCTGTCCGTCGTTTTCCCCGTCGTCGGTCTCGCTAAATGAGAAAATCCGCGGTTTGAGATCCAGGCGACGGGCCAGCTCGTGAGCATCTCCCAACGTTTTGGGAGGGGCTATGATCACGGCGTCGATGGTACCTTCCTGGAGCGGGACGCCCCAGATGGTATACACGGACTCGGGAAGCTCGGGGATGGTAATACCGCCAAATTGCGCTGCCGCACAGGACATCCACAGGCAGCCGACTACGCCTGCCAAAAGCAAATGCCCCTTCATCGACCGCGCACCTTTAGATGGGAGTACTTCATGGAGCTAATCATACCATGGGCCGGCCTTGGCTGAATAACCCGCTTAATGAGTCCGCCGCGGGGGAGTTACTCAAGGCGACGACCCGCAGTCCATCAGACCGTCACCGGTTCGCCTTCACGCATGATTTCCACATGGTCACAGCCGGATTCCGCAAGGCTCGTCTTCAACGAATCCAAGGCCTCTTCCTCTCCGTGTACCAACAGGATGCGTTCAGCCCGGTTCTTGAACCGACTGCCAAAGGTGATCAGATCCGACCTGCCGGCATGAGCGCTCAAGGCATTAAGTGCTTTTACTTCGGCGCGCAATGTGTGCTTCATGCCAAAGATGCGCACTTCCCGTTCCCGCTCGACAATACGCCGCCCAAGGGTGTATTTGGCCTGAAAGCCGATGATGAGGATCGTGTTCTTGTCGTCCTCAATGTTGTTTCGAAGATGGTGGAGAATTCGCCCGTATTCGCACATCCCCGAGGCCGAGATGATGATGGCGGGCTCATCGATGAAGTTGATCTCCATGGATTCGTCAACCGTTCGGGTGTAGCGGATCCGCTTGAGCATAAAGGGATCCCCCGATTCCTCCATGATAGCCCGAATATGATCGTCAAACAGCTCCGTATGCAAGCGGAATACATCGGTGATATTTATGGTCAATGGACTATCCACAAAGACAGGCACATCCGGTATCCGGTTGGCCAACTCAAGCTGTTTTAGTTCGAAGATAAACTCCTGTGCCCGTTCCAGGGCGAAGGTCGGAACGATGATCTTGCCGCCCCGCTCGACGGTGCGGTTGATGACATCGGCCAGCTTGTCTCCCACCGTCGCGCGGGAATCATGCTCACGGTTGCCGTAAGTGCTCTCCATAATGACCGTGTCCGCATCATCGGGCTCCCAAGGATCCTGCAATATGGGAACATGCTGCTGGCCAATGTCGCCGGTGTAAATCAGCGATCGTTGTGTTCCATTTTCTTTATAGGCCACATGCACCATCGCCGAACCCAGCACATGCCCTGCATCTTTGAACGTGACGGTTACATCGGGCGCCACATCGAAGGGCAGGTCGTATGGAATGCTCACGAATCGCCGCATGATCTCATGAACATCCTCGTCCGCATAGAGCGGTGGAACGAAAGTCTGGTTCTTTTTCGAAAGCCAACGCGCATCGCGTTCCTGGATGTGGGCGCTATCGAGAAGCATAATCGAGCAAAGATCGCGGGTCGCTGGAGTGGAATACACTTTGCCTCGATACCCATGGCGCGCAAGCATGGGCAACACGCCGCTATGATCAATATGGGCATGGCTGAGTACCACTGCATGTATGGAATCCACATCAAAGGGCAAATGGCGATTTTTGTGGGCGGCCTCTTCTCGCCTTCCCTGGAACATGCCGCAGTCGAAAAGGATCCTCCAACCGTTCACCTCAAGCAGATGTTTACTGCCCGTGACTCCCTCTGCCGCTCCAAATGACGTGATTTGCATGTTGGTTCCTTTCCTGTGTTACCGATAGGCTCGCTCAGCCGAAAGATCCAAATACCTCTTGATAGCCTCAGGTGGCGTGTTCCACGGAATATGATTGCCGATGCACATCATGTATCCACCGGACATGCCGGCCGTCTCGACCATTCGATCCACCATGGCTTCAATCTGAGCAGAATCGTTTTCCATTAGAATCCGAACATCGCCCTCGCCCGCCATAACACAGTTCTCATGTTTGCGCGCCATGGTGCGGAAATCAGTATAGGGCTCGGTTACAAATCCGCTCGCGCCACAGGCCATGACATCATCGACATAAGCATCCACGTTTCCATCCACGATAAAGATCACCCGCTTACCCGCATCGCGGACCATGCCCCAGAACTCTTCGTAACGGGGAAAAATATATTTATGCATCCAGTCCGGCGAGCACACCGGGCCATTCGTGGTGACGATATCGTCGTGACAAAAAACGAAATTCACGGGAAGCCGTGCAAACGTCCGAAACACGCGTCGGTTAATCTCGGCGAACTCGTCCATGATCCGTTCGAATCGGGGGTCGAGGCAGGTCTCAAGAAATAAATCCCACCCGAACGTCAGTAGGGGCCACATGAACATGGTGTTGTAGAATCCAACGCTGACCGCCTCGCCGTCGGGCGCCGTATCGCCCCATTCTGTGGGAAAGGCCGCTCGATATTGGCGATACAGGGCCTCTTCGTCACGATAATCACGGGATTCGACCACCGGGATATGGGTAAAATCGCCCTGTTCAAGCGGTGAGAAGGCAAATACATCCTCAGCGGTTTGCATCGTTCGGCCCCAGTCCCACTGCCAGGTCTCCCCAGCGCCCCACCGGACAGCATGACGCGGTTCGCCA
>PWNM01000061.1 GCA_003557825.1 Candidatus Hydrogenedentota bacterium
AATCATCGCGGGTGGCCTGTTCATGCAGCTTGTCGCGGGCCTCGACCAGTTCCCGCTGAAGCTCGCAGATCCGCACCCCCGCCTGCACCCGTGCCCGCAGTTCCGTGGCATGAAACGGTTTAATGATGTAATCATCGGCCCCTCGGTTCAAGGCTTGGATAATGTCATCGGACTGGCTTTTGGCGGTCAACATGATGATATAGGTATACGGCTCACGCCCTTGCGCACGAATCTGAGCACAGACTTCGACGCCGTCCACGCCGGGCATCATCCAGTCGAGAATGGCCAGGGTCGGCGGGGTCTCGGAGTCCATCGCGGCTAACGCTTCGTTTCCGTTCTGTGCAATGATGACCTCATGGCCCCATTTCTCGAGCATCCGTTCGAGCAGCCGCCGCGATATTGCATCATCTTCTGCAATAAGTATCTTCATGCTCTATGGGTCTCCTCGTCCGCACGTCACACTCGATTATTCATTCATAAGATCGCGTTCCACCACTTCACGAAGTTGCTTAAACAGCTCCTCGATCCCGGAAATGACCTCTTCAGTCGCCTGGTGCTCTACAGTTTTCGCCCTGGATTCAATCACAAAGGCCGCCTCGCGAATGGCCTCGGCGCCAATATTGGCCGCCGCGCCTTTCAATGCATGGCCCGCCTCCTCAACGGCCTTGAGGTCCTGTTGCTCCCAAGCCGTCCGGATCCGCTCGACATAACGGGGTGCATCGTTGATGAACAGTTCGACCACTTCCCGGGCAAACTCCTCGTCCCCATCAAGGCGATCAAGCAAGGCGCCCTTGTCGAATACAGGGGGTCCCTCAGGCTTTTGTTTTTCGACTTCCACGCTTTCAATGGGCTTATCTTTCAAAATCCCCTCGATGGCCTCGACCAGTAGATTGGCATCAACCGGTTTGGGCACATAGCTGTTCATACCCGCCTCGATACACCGTTCCCTATCGCCTTTCATGGCATGGGCCGTCATGGCAATGATGGGAATGTCGTGGTTCTTAACGACCGAATCGGGATCGCGAATGATGCGGGTCGCTTCCAAACCGTCCAGCTCGGGCATCTGCACATCCATCAGGATCAGGTCATAGGGAATCGTTTTAAGGGCATCGATGACCTCCTTGCCGTTGGCAACGGCATCGGCCCGATACCCCAGCTTCTCGAGGATGCGCAAGGCAACCCGCTGGTTAATGACATTGTCCTCCGCAAGCAATATTCGAATCCGACGCCGGCTCATTTCTGAAGCCATGTGGCGGGTAACGATGGGCTCGTGTCGGCCTGCCTCGGCCTTCGTCCTACGGCCCAGAATGGCGGTCAAACAATTGTACAACTGCGCCTGCTTCACCGGTTTGGTGAGGTATCCATCAAACCCAATGGACTCGAGCCGGGCCGCATCGCCCCGTTTCCCGATCGATGTCATCATGACCAACCGGATGGCATCGTTGGTCGATTCCTCACGGATCATCCGCCCTAGGGTCTCGCCATCGACCTCGGGCATGAGCATGTCGAGAATGGCGATGGCATACGGATCGTGTTCAGCATGGGCTGCATCGATCATCTCGATCGCCTCAGTCGCCCCTGCCGCCTCGTCGAGTCGGCATCCCCAAGCCCGCAATTGGGCCAGGAGCACCCGGCGATTGGTCGCGTTGTCGTCCACAGCCAGGATGCGAGCGCCGGCAAGCTCCTGCACGCCGGCAGGCGGTTCCGGTAGTGCCTCCTGTTGTTTCTCAAAAGGGACCGTGAACCAGAACGTAGAACCTTTGTCGGGCTCGCTGGTCACGCCAATCGTGCCTCCCATCATCTCGACCAAGCGCTTCGAAATGGCCAGACCAAGACCCGTACCGCCATATTTGCGGGTGGTCGAAGCATCGACTTGCGAAAAGGAATCGAACAACCGGTCCAACGCATCCTCGGCGATACCGATGCCCGTGTCGCGGACCGAGAACCGAAGGGTGACGCGCTCGTCAGCTTCATGCTCCACGCCGACGATAAGGGCGACTTCACCCTCTGATGTAAACTTGATGGCATTGCCCATGAGATTGGTCAGAACCTGGCGGATCCGTCCGGGATCGCCCCGCAATCGGGACGGCGTCTCCGGTTGAATGAGGCAGGCCAGTTCGAGGCCCTTTTCATGGGCGCGAACGGCCAGGATGTCGTTCATGTCCTCGAGGGTAGTCCGCAAATCGAAGTCGAGCATCTCGAGTTCGAGTTTTCCCGCCTCCATCTTCGAGAAGTCCAGGATGTCGTTGATGATGGCCAAAAGCGATTCGGCGCTAATCCGAACCGTCTCCGCATACTCGCGCTGTTCTTCATCAAGTTCCGTGTCAAGTAGCAATCCAATCATGCCGATGACGCCGTTCATGGGCGTTCGGATCTCATGGCTCATGTTCGCGAGGAACTCGCTCTTCGCCATGTCCGCCACGGTCGCTTCCATCGCCATCCGATTGGCATGCTCGATAGATTCCTCGAGACTACGGTTGGCTACTTCGAGGGATTCCATCGTCCGACGCAGTTCCTCCTCGGTGCGTTTCCTTTCGGTGATTTCCTCCTTCACGGCTAGGAAGTGGGTAATCCTCCCGCTGGACCGGCGGATAGGTGAAATCGACGCCGCCTCCCAGTAAAAACTGCCATCTTTCCGTTTGTTCAAAAATTCCCCCCGCCATTCGTTCCCGGCCGTGATGGTCTCCCAAAGCTCTTTATAGCCGGTATCGTCCATATGACCCGATTTCAAGATGCGCGGGTTTTGTCCAAATGCCTCGTCCCGAGTGTAGCCGGAAGTCTGTTCGAATTTCGGATTCGCATATTCGATGTTACCGTCCAAGTCCGTGATGACAATGGTCGCCGGACTCTGCTCAACGGCCCGCGTGAGCTGACGCAGTTGATCTTCGGCCTTGCGTCGTTCGGTAATGTCGATGGCCACATTGACCACACTCACGATTTCGTCTTGTCCATTCCGTAACGGATTGCTCCGCATGAGCATGACCCGTCCATCGGGTGTCCGGATCTCACCCTCTTGAAAGTCTCCCGTCTCAAGGGCCTTGATGACGGTGCATTCCTCACATGGCTCGACACGTCCCTGGAGCGCTTCGTAGCAATGCTTGCCCCGAACATCCTCGGCTTCGATGCCGAACATGGTGTTGATCACCCCATTTGCCCAGATGACCCGCATATCCTTATCGATATATTCAACTACCACGTCCTTGAGTCCGCTAAGTATCGCTTCCTTTTCTTGTTCGGAAGTCCGCAGCGCCGCCTCCGCCAGCTTGCGTTCGGAGATGTCCCGAACGATGCCGACAGCGTGCCAATGGCCCCGCAACATGACCGACGACACGGATAGCTCGATAGGGATTTCCTGGCCGTCTTTATGAATGCCTTCGAGTTCCAGCACCTGATTCAGCACAGGGCCATCGCCGGTAATGGCAAAGGCGCTGAACGGGTCGCGATGGGCCGCTTCGTAACGTCGAGGAGCAAGCAAGGTATGAACATTTTGTCCGATGGCCTCATCGGCATCGTATCCG
>PWNM01000192.1 GCA_003557825.1 Candidatus Hydrogenedentota bacterium
ACATAGCGTCCGTCGGCGCTTAGGGCCGGCGTGAAGCTGTGGTTGTCGCCGAGGATCCCGCCGTTGGAAACGCTTACCACCTCGAGTTCATCCGTCCGACGGTCATACACATATACTTGTCTGTAGCCATTGGCCACGCCCGGCACAAGATTGGCGGCCCGAGTCGTAAACGCAACGATATTGCCGTCCCCGCTAATGACAGGAACAGCGCCGCCCGAGCCTGGATCCCAATATTGTCCCTCGGGAAAGGGGAAGGAGATAATCAGTTCCCGTTCCGGCATCACCTCGGGCTCGGGCGGATCCGTATCCATGGTAACGGTCAAACTGGGCCCGTCCGTGGTCCAGTTGTCCCAATGATCGCCCGCTTGTATCGTAAACGTGTATTCCCGGCCCGGTCGGAGTCCTATGACCTCGTAAGCTGTCTGTGAACCCGGAACCGTGGCGATACGCGTGTTGCCCATATAGACCTGGTAATAACCGACGCCGTCGTCGTCCTCGGCTTCTGTCCAGTCCAACGTCAATTCGGTTGAACTCATGGCGTTTATGGATAGTGCGCTTCCCGGAGGCCACTCGGGCGGATCGGTCTTGTCCCTGTCCAATGTACGGACCGGCTCGGATGCAAGAAACTCGCTCACATTGCCGTCTTCGTCATAGGCCACGATGCGAAACGTGTATTCCGTATCCCACCACAATCCGTCAATGGACGCCGAGAAGAACCCATCAACTGGATTCGTTACGCTCGGGTCAATGGAACCCATATAGGTATAGGAACGGAAGTATTCGTAACGAACCACGTAATCGGCCTGAATCGCCTCCGGCCATTGGATGGTCACATGACGTGGGCCTACGTCCGGAATGAGCAGTTCGGAGTCGGGATGCCAGCAAGGGGGCGGCAGATAGACGATCTCAATGCTTCGTTGCGGACCGTTTGTTGTCCAACTCCCGCCTGCGTTGCCCGCTTGTATCCGAAAGGTGTAGGTCTCCCCGATTTCAAGTCCCGTTTCCAGGCCCGGCACGATATAGCTCACCTCCTCCGGCTCGTCCTGGACCTCCAGCGTATGGATGCGAACGCCGTTTTGGTATACACGGTACGCCGTAACCCCATCGTCGTCCTCGGCGGCGTTCCATTCCAATCTCACTTGGAACGGCGGGGAGCCCTCAAGTTGGGTCGCGCTCAGAGCGCTGCCTGCCCGCCATGTAGGCGGGGGCGCTTGGGGCGTGGTTACCGAACGCTGGAGCTTGGCACTCCGATTGCCCGCGCCGTCCAGGGCTTCGACGGCAAAAGTATATGAGGTCTGCGTCGAAAGTCCGGTTACCCCATAGGACCGTTCATCCGGTCCGAGGAGGGCAATCTCGTTTCCATCGCGAAATAGACGGTATTGCGTCACGCCCACGTTATCCCGGGCGGCAGGCCAAGAGACCGTCAGGCTGTTGTGGGTTACATTGGAAAAGCTCAGGTTGCTGCCGCTCGGCCACGTCGGCGCTTCCGTATCGTCCCCTTCACGTAACGCAAGGTTATGCTGCACGCCGTCGATGAGGGCAATGTACAGGGTGTCGGTCGTGCGAAACTCCACATCCGTGGTTCGAGGGAACGTCTCCGAACGGTAGATTTCCGTCCCGTCGCCAAACCGGACAAGGCGGATCCCCAGGTTGGTATTCGTCCACCAAGCTATGCCGATAACTTCGCCAAAGCGACAGAACCGCCAACGATCCCATATAGCGCTGAACGTCGTAGGCCCCATGCTGTGATTTCCCGACGGAAGAGCGACCAGTCCCCATGCCACCTGCCCGTCAGGCCTGTAATAGGCGTAGAAAAAGGCCGATGCGTCGCGGGTGAACCCCCACGTAGCCGAATCAATGCGATTCCCCTGAAACCCGGGCGGTTGACCGATGGTAATGGGCGGAATCGTGTCGTAGGGAACAGAACCCGTGTTGGTGTCCACCACCCATTTGGTAAGCTGGTTGCCGCCCTGAAGCACTGCGTACAACAAATACTCGCCATTTCTGCTGAACCAAAGCCGGGACGTGTCCCCACTACCCAAGGTGATGTCTCTCGACCACACGGGGTTATCATCGGGCTGCGCGCCATCCAAGTTGTACAGGCGGGGCATGTGCGTATCGCCATCGTAGTAGTGGATCAGGAAGCGGTCTTCGTCCGGACTGAAGCCCCAACCGGCGCCGGTTCCGGTGAATGTGCCGAAGTAGTTATCGGCATGACGTACCGCGCCCGTGGCGGCTTCCACCACCCGCAAGGAAAAGCTTGACGCGCCGTCCATGACCGCATAGAACAGATATTTGCCTTCTTTGCTGAAAGCCACCCGCGAAGAAGTCGCCGTCCACGGGGAAGAATCCGGCGTTCCCGCCAATGGCCACACCGGCGGCGCGTCCGGCTGGGCCCCCTCGAGATTGTACATCCGAATGGTATGCTGCGAACCATCAAAAAAATGGATGACAAACCGGTGTTGATCCGGACTGAAGCCCCACGCGGCGTCTCCCGTGAAGGTGATGTTCAACAGGCGTACATTGTCGCTTATTCGAAACACGCTCACGCTACGCTGAGGCTGATCGTAGGCTTCTAGCCGATACAGCGGGTTTGTGCTGGCCGATTCGCCTTCTTGAGCGCCTGTTTCCTCTGTCCGAATTTCCTTGCCTCGATCCGGGTTTGCCCTAAACGGCGCGTCAAAGGCGTGTCCTTCTTGAGCCATGACCGGGATGATTGGCTGAATAATGACAAGGCATGCCACAAAAAGCAGCCCCCATCGCCCCTCGAAGCAGTTCAACAGTTGATCGAACACTTTGCCGGTTTTGCTCATGGTTCCGCCCTTTACTTCCGTCTTCAACCTGCGAACATCACCTAGCATCCCCGATGGCAGCGCACTTAACCGCAGCTTCAGGGATCGTTGCGACAGTTTATAACGTGGAAAAACCAACGTTATCGCGTTTGCCCATGCCCCAAAAAGCAAGAGCAAAAACACCAACTTTATATAAAAATATTTATGTAACAGTTAAATATATATTTAAAAATGATAATACTTATGACATCAGTCTAACATATTTTTGCTTCTTGGTCAATCCCATATTCTGGTCGCGGTAGGGACGGCCCCTGCGGACCCCGTGTCTGCTTTAGTCATGGGCGGCGAAGCATTCGAACCCGATGAGGCGCGTCGTTTCGGGATACGAGGCCCGCCGGAACCTCCCAATACGCAGGCTGAGCACCAGCGAGACGAGAATTGTTCGGCATCTGAATGGTGCTAGAACACCAGCACGAAGTCGTCGGCGTAATCCACGATGATGACATTACCTTGAAAGCATTGCTTAAAATGATCGAGGGCGAACCCGGGCCCTCGACCACGCCAAACAGCTCAGGGTTGAAAGCTTCCCGGATGCCTTGGGCATCTACGCACCCGCTTGGAAAGAGACGATCAGGCTCGGGGCTCCCGCGAGTTCCTCCGCGTACTACGGTTATTGGAAAAGCGTTCATTGGACAAGGTGACCAAGGCCGTTGTACACGCCAT
>PWNM01000402.1 GCA_003557825.1 Candidatus Hydrogenedentota bacterium
AATGCGTCCGCCGCCGGGCCGTCCCGCCATCTCGACGATGATAGGTCCTTGGGCGGAAAGGATCACTTCAACATGGGCGGTCCCATTGGTAAAGCCAATGGCGTCAAGGGCCGAGACCACCACATCAAACACGGCCTTCTCGGCGATTTCGTCCTCGAAAGCCGGCGTGTAGATACCCCGATCGTAGTAATAGGGCGGTTCCGAGCTAATCTTGCCCGTCACGGCGCCGGGAGTAAACCGGCCGTTGAAGACCAATGCATCCACATTAAACTCTTCACCCTCCACATAACCTTCGAGTAGAACCGCGCCCGAGGCCGAAGCATTCGCCGCAGTCATGAAGGCCGTGTGGAGTTGCTCTTCGGCGTGTACGCAACGTACGCCACGACTGGCGTTCCCGTCCACAGGCTTTACAATAACAGGATACCCGATGCCGGCCGCTTCCGCGTAAGCCTCGTCTACGTTAATAACTCGGGCATAGGGCGGGCTGAATTGTCCCCCTAAGGCTTCGCGCATAGCAAATTTGTCTCGAACCAGCAAAGCCACTCTTGGAGTCACGCCGGGCAACCCGCATTGGTTTGCTACCCAGGCGCAGGCCTGCACAGCAAACTCGGCCGCGGGATAAATGCCATCCACACGGTATTCCTGTGAAACCCGGGACAGGGCCTCCCCGTTACCGATGTCAACCACCACCGGTTCATCTGCAAAGGCGAACCCAGCGGCGTGGGGGTTGCCATCCGCTGCGATGGTGTGGAGACCCATTTCGCGGGCCTGTTTGATAATGCCAATCTGGTTGGCCCCGGCTCCAGCGATGAGAACCCGGCGGGGTGCGCCGTCACTCATAGGCTGTCTCCTGGACTGAGTACGGCCTTCAGCGTTTTCCCCATTACCCAAGACAATTCCGTTTCGGAAAAACCAATCCGCTGCAGGGATCGCTTTGTCAGTTCAAGGGCGGCCTTCATGTCTTTTTGCGGATGGTCCGACCCAAACATGAGCCGTCGGGGACCGACCTTGCTCAGTACAAATAGAAACTGCTCCTCGAAAGGGGTATCGTGGAAATATTCCAAAGCAACGGAAAGCTCCAGATATACATTGTCATTGGCAATAGCCACAGCCAAGGCATCCAAAAAATGAAACCCGCCCGCATGATTCATGATGATTTTGGCCTCGGGAACCGCCTTGCACAATGCATCGATGCGAATGGGTAGCTGCAACGCCAACGGGGTAGGTTTCCAAAGCAACGCATCAATGGCTACCGGCGCTCCCAATTCCGCAGCCGAACGGATAAGTGCGACAGACCGGGGATCATCGGCTGCGACGCCTTGAAAACGGGGATGCAATTTGAGGCCGCGCAAGCCCATGTTGGTAAGGGCTTCGTGAAGCTCTTCTTCGGCATGCGGATGCGCCGGATGGACCGAGGCAAATCCGACAAGCCGATCTGGGAATCGCTCGCAACACTCGGCAACATAGGCATTCGAGATAGGTTTGATATAAGGCACATCTACCGCCTCGGCCATAATCAAGGCCCGATCAACGCCGGCGGCATCCATGGCATCAACAAGCCCCTCGATACGAGCGTCATACCGGTCGCCCAACCCATCTGGGTCGCCATGCGCATGGGTATGGCCGTCGATGATCATCGCGAGCTTGTCCTAGAAGGTTGGTCAGCGTAACGGGGACCCGCATATTCAAGATGGCAGCAGCCTTGGCACACGCAGAAAAGCCCGTTTCGAACCCGTTTTCGGAAATCCCGAAACGCCGGGCCATTCCATAGCGTGGCTAGCGACGTTTCGCGCACATTGCCGATACGCTTGATGAAGCAGGGATATACGTCACCGTTTGCCCCTACATAACAATTGGTCCAGGGTCCACGACATCGAAACTGGGTCAAGTCAAGTCCGCCGCTGTGATAACGCAGCAGTTCCCCCTCGGGCATGTCCGGTAGCCGAATCTCGATGCCCGCCCGTGCCGCGGCGTCATGAACGGCGTTCAAAGTTTTCGACAGGCGCCCGGAATCAATGCAAGGAAGCTCGAGAGGCGCTCCACAAAATTGATCGGGGTCGACTGCGCCAATGTTTTCAAGATGAAGAAACCGAATCTCCATGGTCAAATTCAGGACATCGACCCCTGCTTGGGCAAGTATCGCGGGCAACTGAGGTAACGCGTCCAGATTGTCATTTTGGATCACCGCCGTCACGTGGATCATGGGACACCTCTTGCCGGCATCATGTCGCAATGCCGCCAATCTGCGGAGCGCGCCCAGGGTAGTTTCGAAGGCGCCCTCGCGTCCCCGAATGGCGTCGTGCATGGCAGCGGTGCCATCAATAGATGCGCCTAAAAACATCAAGCCTTTGCCGGTCATTTTTCGGGGTGCAAACTCGATGCACCTCTTCAGTCGATCCTCATCCAACAATGTGCCATTGGTGATAACATGGACGCGCCGGTTGGCAGCGGCATAGGCCAGAATAGCATCGAAATCGCGCCGCACCCAGGGCTCACCCCCGGTAAACGTAATCAGGCTGAGCCGATTGGTCTGGTCTACGAGCCCTTTCCATTCGTCAAGGGTAAGCTCTTGTTCGGCCACTTCGCCGGCGGGGTGACGCTCAAACCAGTCGCGGTATTGGCACATGCGACAACGAAGATTGCAGCGACGGGTGACCTCGAAAAAGTAATGCCATGCAGGTAGGGCACGCCCCCACGGATCGAGATAGTAGGGCAAGGCGCTATGGGCCGCCATGACCCGCCGATAGATGCGGGCCAGGTTTCCTGTTGTTCCGTTCGCAGTCATGAAACAATCCTTGGCTCGTGCATGCGGGGGCTAGTATACCGAAAGTGGGTCGGTTAGCGCGTCGTTCCGGGCGCGCGCAAGCATCGAATGCCGGAGCCACGCCGCTCGACAGCCATCGGAACGGCATCGGTCACATCGACTTGCGCGCAGAAGTCAATATCGTCGCCCAACCCAACCTTTCGAAGTTTTGCAGCATGGGGAGCCGTCGTAAAAAGCATGGGAACGCCAATCTCACGGATCCGTTTGCGCCAATGGGCCAATTGGTCGGCTCCTTCGCCAAAGGATACGCCCGAAGTGCGCATGGCGATGACCGTCGCCGCTACCCAGTCCTCCTGGGCATCAAAGTCGGGGTCGTCGGCAAGCCCCGCCGGAATCAATACTACGTCCCGATCGTGCGATGCGGCATACCGAACGACTGTGCTGGCGTTGACCGTTGTCCCCATGTAGATCGCAGCGGCTCCCCAACAGGAGATAAGCCGCCCGGCTCCGGTAGTCGTGGTAAAAACCACAGGACGTTCCGCGACCTTGTCGGTATCCCGTGGGCTATTGCCCAGATCAAATCCGTCCGGCGGTAACCCGCCCCGTTCGCCGGCCAGAACCGCATCGGAGAACCCCCGACGCGCCTCGAAAGCCTCATCCACTTCCCGAACCACAAGCAACTCCATTGCCCCGGCATCGAGGAACATGGCCGCCGTAGCGCTGGCCCGTAACGCGTCGACGACCACGGCC
>PWNM01000461.1 GCA_003557825.1 Candidatus Hydrogenedentota bacterium
ACGCTCGAATCGACGCCGCCGCTCAGGCCGCAGACCACCCGGCCGTCGCCCACCTGGTGTTGGATCGCCCCAATCGCCTCCTCGGCGAAGGAGCCCATGTCCCACTCCGCCCCGCATCCGCAGATGCGATGAACGAAGTTCGACAAGATTTTCGGTCCCTCGGGCGTGTGGACCACTTCCGGATGGAACTGAACGCCGTAGAGCCCGCGTTCGGGATGGGCCACGGCCGCTTGGGCGCAGTTTTCGGTGCGGGCGATGGTCTGAAATCCGGGGGGCAAGGTGGCGACGGCGTCGCCGTGGCTCATCCACACCTGACTCAGGAGCTGGACGCCGTCAAGAAGGCCCGTGGCGTCTTGGTGTTCGATGTGGGCGATGCCGTATTCCCGTTTGGGCGACCGTTCGACCGTGCCGCCGAGCATGTGGGCCATGACCTGAAGCCCGTAGCAGATGCCCAAGACCGGCACCCCCAGGTCGAACACGCCCGGATCGGGCAACGGCGCTCCCGCCCCATGGACGCTGGCCGGTCCGCCGCTGAGGATGATCCCGGCAGGCTGGTGGCTTTTGATGGTGTCGAGGTCCGTCGTACACGGCAAAATGATGCTGAACGCCTTGGCCTCGCGCACGCGCCGCGCGATGAGTTTGCTGTATTGCGCCCCGAAATCGAGGACGATGACCGGTCGGATTGCGCCGTGCATCGGTGTCTCCTGGTTTTTTTCCTACACCCCGTAAGTGTCGGTACGAATGTCGCTTTCTTTCAACATGACGTCGTGGGCTCCGCCCTCGCGGATGCTGGTAGCCGATACGAGGGTCAGTCGGGCCGTCTGGTGCAGATCGGCTATGGACAGGGCCCCGCAGTTGCACATGGTGGACTTGACCTTTTCAACTGTCAGGGCCACGTTGTCTTTCAGCCGGCCCGCATAGGGCACATAGGCATCGACCCCCTCTTCGAAGGTCAGGCCGCCGCCTTCGCCCAAGTCGTAGCGTTCCCAGTTTCGGGCGCGGTTCGAACCTTCGCCCCAATACTCTTTCATGATGGTGCCGCGGACCCACAGCCGTCGGCCGGGGCTCTCGTCGAACCGGGCGAAATAGCGGCCCAGCATGACGAAATCGGCGCCCATGGCCAGGGCCAAGACGATATGGTAGTCGTGATGGATGCCGCCGTCGGAACAAATGGGGATATACACGCCCGTCTCGTCGAAATACTGATTCCGCGCCCGGGCTACGTCGACGACCGCCGTGGCCTGCCCCCGACCGATGCCCTTTTGCTCCCGGGTGATGCAGATCGACCCTGGCCCAATGCCCACCTTGATGAAATCGGCTCCGGCATCGGCCAGATAGCGGAATCCTTGCTCCTCCACCACGTTGCCCGCGCCGACATGGACCGTATCGCCGTATTCCGCCTTGATAAAGCGGATGGTGTCGGCCTGCCATGCCGAGAATCCGTCGGACGAATCGACGCACAGCACATCCGCCCCCGCCTCGAGCAGCGCCGGTACCCGGTCTTTATAATCCCGCGAGTTGATGCCCGCCCCCACGACTAGCCGTTTGTCGTCGTCCACCAGCTCGTCGGGGTTTTCCATGTGCTCGTCGTAGTCTTTCCGGAAGACCAGGTGCCGCAGTTCGTGGTTCTCGTTGATAATGGGCAGGCAGTTCAGCTTGTGGGACCAGATGATCTCGTTGGCCTCGCTCAGCGTTTGGCCTTCGTATCCGTAGACCAGTTTTGCAAAGGGGGTCATCACGTTCTGAATGGGCGTGGTCAGGTCCGTCTTGTGGGGGCGGAAATCGCGGCCCGTCAAAATCCCAAGCAGCTTGCCGTGGGACGAGCCGTCGTGGGTGATCGGGAAGGTCGAATGCCCCGTTGCCTTCATCAACGCCACGGCGTCCTGCAAGGTCTGGTCGGGCCGTAGATTGGCCGCGCTGGTGACAAATCCGGCCTTGTAGTTTTTTACCCGCCGCACCATGGCCGTCTGCGCCTCGATGGACTGGGACCCGAAGACAAAGCTCACGCCGCCGCTCCGCGCCAGGGCGATGGCCAACGTATCGTTCGAGACCGCCTGCATAATGGCCGACGTAAAGGGGATATTCAGATACAGCGCCGCCTCTTCGCCGCTCCGATGCCGCACCAACGGGGTACGGAGCTTCACATTCGAGGGGACGCATTCCTTGCGAGTTTCATTGGGAATCAGCAAATATTCGGAAAATGTCCGTGACGGCTCGTCGTAGATAAACGTCATGAAATTGTACCTCCTAGTGCGTTGCCCCTCATGCGCCCCGACGGGCGTCCAACGGCAGCCACGGCGCTCGCTCCACCGCCATGCCCGTTACCCCTAAGCGGGCCGGGCCCATCGAATCCGACACCTCTCCAGCCTATGAAAAAGGTAATCGATTATATGTACCGCCCCGCCCACTGTCAAACGATGCCCGAGGGACTAAACGACTACAGCACGGCACGCCACTGCGCCGTGGGACCAACCCCACACGAGCCCCTTGGCACCTTCATGTTGAATTCCTCGCGCCCTTGCATGTGCCTGTTTGTGTTCCTGCGCTCCTGTACACGTCAGCTCCAATGCTATTTATTCCAGTCGGCTTTAGCCGACGCCCCCTTAGCATCCGCCTAGGCGGAGTGTACGCGATGGAACTTGAACGGAGCCGGCTTCAGCCGGGCTTCTCGACGGGCTTTAGCATGGAGACATGCCGATCGTGCCCTACCGGAATCTATTGTGTTGAAGCCCGCTATACTATTTAATCCACAAAATGCTTGACAACTACGCTGTCCCCTGATACTCTATCACCACGAACGGGGAACAACGCCCCTTTCCCGATGCCGGGGTACCTTGATATGGGATTGACATTATCGCCCTATACGCCGTCCACCGCCCTTTGGCGCGCATTAATCCTCTAGAGGGCCATGCGATCCATCCGTACATAAACGACCCGGATACACAAAAGAGAAGCGAATTCATAGATACATATGATGAATTTGGCCAATGAACAGGGGGATATAGAAAATGGTACAACTGCTCATGCTGAGTGTTTTGGCTGTGTCGGAAGTGATCCTGATGGACTCTCCATTTGAGGGCCAGTTTCAAGGCTATTATGACGAGTTGCCAAGGAGCGCCCTGGACGCGATTCGTGAAAATTTTGAGATGGAGCAATTGCGTGAAGGTGGTCGATTGGTGTTTCGCTATGAGGCCATCGATGGGGGAAATGACACCTTATATATGGAATGGCAAGGCCGGGATCGGGTAAGAATTGGATATGTGGATAGGGATGACCCGCCGTTGCTCATATACGACGGAGAAAACATCATGATCGAGGGCCAGCATACGTTAGATGCGCGATATTTGGGCACGAGACACATGGATATGTTACATGGCCTGCAGCTAGAAAGGATCATCGGTGATATGACCATGTTCGAGTACTTGCGGGCAGACTTTCTTTATACCTACCTCTATAAATATCTGCTTTTCCCGGTATCCTATACGATATCTGATGATCTATCCTTCCTGAAT
>PWNM01000060.1 GCA_003557825.1 Candidatus Hydrogenedentota bacterium
CCGCTGCGCCGTAGAGCGCGAGGGCGTCGAGCGTGACCAGCTCACCCTCCACGCCGATCGTGGCGGGCCCATGATCGCTGGCGACATCGCCGAGCTCCTCACTGGCCTGGGCGTCAGCAAGAGCCACTCCCGGCCGCGGGTCAGCAACGACAACCCCTACTCGGAAGCCCAGTTCAAGACGCTCAAGTACCGCCCTGACTACCCCGCGCGGTTCGAGAGCATCGACGCCGCCCGAGACTGGTGCCGCGACTTCTTCTCTTGGTACAACCACACGCACTACCACTCGGGCATCGCCTACTTGCGGCCCGCGGACCTGCACGCCGGCCGGCACCCCGAGATCATCGAGCGACGCCAAGCCACCCTCGATCAAGCCAGAGCCCGGCACCCACACCGATTCAGGACCCGACCCCACGCCAAGCACCCCCCAACGCATGCCTGGATCAACAATCCAGTCATCCAAACGTCATGAGCAAACCGGCAACCACCTATTGACACATTCCGGGCAGCATCACGGCAATTCCACGCGGACACGGAGCACACAGTGGCCCATTCGCCCTCCCTGCAACCACGCGATCTGCAATCATTATCTCTCATGCACCTCTGGATGGTTCGTGCCGGAAGCAACGGCGAGCGCGAGAAGCTGGCGCTCTGGTCCGAGTTGCCGGTTAGGCGCGTATGGACCCTTGTCCAGGAAGCGCAGTAACGGCCGCTGATGTCTGGTGCTCCGGGGTCCAATGAGCGCTCGTCGCCCCAGGTTGGGAGTGACCCCAACACTCTCATCGCATCCCTCGCCCGCGACTCCGTCACCCTGGACCTCGGCACCTACCACCTCTGCTGCCTCGCCGGCCTGCATCTGCGCGCGAACCGCGCCACGATCGCGTCCTTCGGTGACGAGGAGATCGTCGACCTCTTCGAGCAGGTCTGCGACATCGTCGAGCCGGGCGCCGACAACCCGCGGAAGCGGGCGACGCATGCGATCCAGCGACTGAGGGACCAGCGCATGCTGGTCCGCGTCGACGGCGCCGGGGTCGCCCGAGCTGGGGAGTACGCGATGACGCGCTTGGCGGCCGCCGTCGTCGAGTCGTACCTGAACGACGAGGTGCTGACCCGCGAGAGCCTGACCCTCCTCACTCGCACGCTGCTTGCGCACCTGGCCGAGGTGAAGGCGGCCGCCGCGCGAGCCGACAGCCGACAGGCGTGGACGGACGGCGTCATCGGGCCCCTGAACGTGACCATCGGCGAACTGATCCATGGCATCGACCGTCGCCGACGTGGCCTCGATGCGTCGCAAGAGCAGGTGCAGGCCGAGATCGCGGGACTCATCAAGGCCGACTGGTTCCGTGCCGTCGACGAAGCGCAGTCCTTGCTCGACGTCACCACGGCTACCCTCCATGAACTGAACGAAGTTCTATTGCGAGACACCCACCACTTCGTGGCGCTGCTGCAGGAAGTACAGGACCTCGCCGAGGCCGCCGGCATGCGCGAGGCGCAAGAGGCCTGCCAGCAGGTGATCGAACACGTCGACGGCATTGCGAACTGGGGCGACGCGCGTCAACGCACCTGGTCCGCCTACTACCAGTACGTCCACCGTTACCTTCGCGACGTCGTCCGCCTCGATCCCGACCGCGCCCTCTCACAACGTCTGCGCGACCAGCTCGCCGCGTGGACCCGCCATCCGTTCCACCTGCGTCTGGCTCGTTCGCCATCCTTGCGGCTGCTCCGGGACGTGAGCGCTCGGGTCGACCGGCCTGCGGTCACCCGCGAACGCGCCGAACGTGAGCACCCTCCTGTCGACGTCGCCATCGGCAGCGACGAGGTCGACCTCGAAGCGCTGGTCCGCCGAGCGCTCGGTGACGGCGCCTCGACGCTCGCCGAGGTCACGAGCGCCGTGTTGGCGCACGTGCCCGTCGACCAGCACTTCCGGTCGACAGGCCGCGTGGCCGCGCTGGTCGCCCGGCTCGCGCGCCCGTCAGGGGAGCGCGAGCGGCCGTGGGTCGCCGTCGCCGACGCCATCGAGATCGAGCAGTGGGCCATTCCGGCGCAGGGGCGGCGAGCGTGAGCGCCGGCTTCGAGCGCCTTGAGGACGTCGTCCTCGACGACCTGTTCCCCGACGTCGACCTGGCGCTCCGTCGTGGCCGCCACGTGGGCCGTGAGGACGGCCTCATGTACGGGTTCCTCAACGACGCCCACGACCACCTCGAGCCCTTCTATCGCCGGTTCGGCGCGGAGTTGGTGCACAAGAGCGACGGCTACTTCTATCTGCTTCCCTCCAGTGGGGGCCTCGGACGCGGCCATCTCAGCGCCGGCGAGATGCTCGTGGGCCAGGCGATGGCCCTCCTCTACCTAGACCCCGACAGCCTCCTGCACGGCGGCGTCGTCTCGCGCGAGCTGGTGTTGCAGCGCCTCGAGTCCCTCGTGGGCCAGGAGGACCTCGTCCGGGTGCTGCATCCGCGTCTGCGCAAGGTCGACGAGCGCGTCGCCGCCGAAACCGTCCGAACCAGGTTCGGCCGTGCGCTGCGCGCGCTTGCCGACCTCGGCTTCGTGGACCTGGTCGGCGACGACGGTCTGCGCCTGCGGCCCGCGCTGATGCGCTTCGCCGAGCCGGTGCGCTCGGCGGGCGATCCGGCGCAGGCCCTGGCGCTCCTCGTCGCCCGTGGAGAACTCGAGCTCGCCGCCGCCGAAGATGCAGCGGTCGAAGAGCCCGAGGAGGACGGAGAAGCATGAGCCGCGTCCACGCCGAGGCACTGGCCCTGGTCAACTGGCGCGGCGTGTTCTACGAGCGCTTCGAGTTGGACCGGCACGTCACCGGGCTCGAAGGCGACAACGGCGCCGGCAAGACGACGGTGATGATCGCCGCGTACGTCGTCCTCCTTCCAGACATGACCCGGCTGCGCTTCACGAACCTCGGCGAGACCGGCGCGACCGGCGGCGACAAGGGCATCTGGGGGCGGCTGGGCGAGTCGGGTCGCCCCTCCTACGCCGTGCTCGACTTCCGGCTCCCGCGCGGCGATCGCCTGCTCGCGGGCGTCCACCTCGAACGAAAGGGCGAGCCGACCGTCGAGCCCACCCCGTTCATCGTCACCGGCCTGGCGCCCGACGTCCGGCTGCAGGACATCCTGTTGCTGACGAATGGGGAGCTCGACCAGGTGCCGGAGCGCGACGAGCTGCGCGACAACGTGGGCCGCTGCGGCGGCCGGCTCGAGTGGTTCACGTCGGCGCGTGACTACTTCGCGAGGCTGTTCGAACTCGGCGTGACGCCTCTCAAGCTGGGCACCGACGAGGAACGCAACAAGCTCAACGAGATGCTGCGCACCAGCATGACCGGCGGGATGTCGCGTGGCCTGCTGACCGAACTTCGGTCGTTCCTGCTCAAGGAGGAGGGCGGCCTCGCGGACACGCTGCAGCGGATACGCGCCAACCTCGATGCGTGCCGCCGCACCCGCACCGAGGTCCAGGAGGCCCAGCGGCTGGAGCGGGAGATCGGCGCGGTGTACGAA
>PWNM01000201.1 GCA_003557825.1 Candidatus Hydrogenedentota bacterium
GAAGTGCTCACCCTCCGCGCATGTGTTTGTAGTCAAGATGGCGCCGGACGAATTGATGTATCCGCCGTAGGGGCTGTATCGGATGCCGAAGGGATCGGCCGGGAAACGGCAGAACGGCTCCTTGAGCAAGGCGCAGCGGAACTGATTGGAGAACCCCATGGATAGTCCTTCCGGCATCGTCTACCTGGTTGGCGCCGGTCCCGGCGATCCGGGCCTACTCACCCTGCGGGGAAAGGAATGCCTGGAACAGGCCGATGTGGTCCTCTACGACGCGTTGGTCAATCCCCGATTGCTGACCTATGCTTCCCGTGCTTCGTGCGAATTCGTGGGCAAACGAGCGGGGAAGACCCGGACGCCTCAGGAGGAAATCAACCAGCGGCTGGTCGATTATGCCCAGGCGGGTAAAGTCGTCGTGCGTCTTAAAGGGGGTGACCCCTTTGTGTTTGGCCGAGGCGGCGAAGAGGCCGAGGTTTTGGCCGAACAGGACATCCCGTTCGAGGTCGTACCGGGCATTACGGCGGGTATCGCCGCCCCTGCCTACGCGGGTATTCCCGTCACCCATCGCGGCGTTGCTACGAGCTTGTCAATCATTACGGGACACCGCGACCCAACCTTGGGCGAAACGACCGTCGACCTCAGCGCCTTGGCACAGGAGGGTACCCTGGTGTTCTACATGGGCGTCGGCAATCTGACCCGGGTGGTCGACGAATTGCGTCGGATTGGCCGCGACAGAGCGACGCCTATGGCGGTTATCGAACGGGGCACTTGGCCCGAGCAACGTACTGCTCTGGGAACGCTCGACACCATTGTTGCACGATGTCAGCAAGTCGGCATCGAGCCGCCTGCGTTGATCGTAGCCGGTGAGGTCGCGCGGTTACGGGAGCGACTGAACTGGTTTGAGAGTCGCCCCTTGTATGGCCTGCGTGTTGCCGTAACTCGTTCTCAGGCCCATGTGAGCGGGCTAACTGCCCAACTCGAGGCATTGGGCGCATCGGTTTTTGAGTTCCCCACCATCGATATTGGGCTCGTCGACTCCGACGAACCGGCTAGCGCTTTTTCGGATTTCGACTGGATTGTGCTGACCAGCATCAATGGAGCCGATGCCCTTTTTGCCCGCATGGATCGTCTTGGCCAGGATGCCCGGATGCTGGCCGGCGTGCGGCTCTGTGCCATTGGATCGGCCACGGCAGCCCGGCTGGAGCAACGGTTTCTGCACGTTGATCTGATGCCTGAGCGGTATGATGCCGAGCATACGCTGAGCGCCATTGTCGAAGCCGCCGAAAGCCTTGATGGGAAACGCATCCTTCTCCCGCGGTCGGATCTTGCGCCCGGTTTTTTGCCGGATGAACTCCGCAAGCGCGGCGCGGAGGTAACCGAATGGATCGCCTATCGCACCATCCCGCCCGAGGCATCGCCCGAGATGATTGCGGCATTGGTTGCATGGCAGCCGCAAGTGGTGACTTTTACGAGCGGATCTACCGTGCGTAATTTCTGCGCGGCGCTGAGCGAAACGGAATTGGCCGACATCGCCGCCCATGCGGACTTCGCCGCTATTGGACCCGTAACCGCAAAGGCTGTAGCCGATGCCGGCCTGAACACATCGATTCAGCCCGAGCAACACGACATACCATCGCTGGTAGCCGCTATTCGGGATTGGCATATGGCGCGAACTAACGGGTCAGATTAAGTCCGATCTGTACATCCGCCGTTTCACTGTGGTTGATAATGTTTTCGCCGCCCTGAAGTCGGCTGCCGGTGACGACGACGCCCTCGGCTCCTTCTTCAATGACGACCTGCGGTTTTCCGGTGTCGAAGAAATCGCACCCGTTGACGAGCACCGTGCCCCCCTTGACCTGAATGGCCGGAGCGTCGCTGCCCCATTCAGCAAAATGGCAGTTGTCGAGCATCACGGTACCCGCTCCATCGACAATCACCTGCGGAGAGGTGCCAGGACCTGCAGGCCAAAAGCCGGAATTTGAGAACTTCACAGGTCCCTGGTTGTCCGGTCCGACAATGACGGTCTGCATGATTTGGCTGTTGACAAAGGCCACGCCGGCGTGGGGCTGTACCGAGTCCACTTGAACCGCTACTGGACCGATGTCGCTACCGCATTGCGTTAGCACGGCATTGCCAGGACCATGGCCCGTGTCCACAAAGTGGAAGCCGATCTTCGGGAAGATCACAAAGCAATTGTGGAAGTATTGCCAGTCGGTCTTGCCGATTAGAAATCCCACCAGGTTCTCTTTGAGCCAGTCGTAGAACTCTTGCGTATTGCCCTGAAACTCGTACCCTTCGTAGTTGATGCGGGTCCAAGCGTTTGGATTGAAGTGGACATTTTCGACCCGGCCGATGTCCGTGCATCGGTCGATGAAGATGCCCAAGCGGAGCGGCTGTCCGTATACATTGCGGATGTAGTGCATCTCGGTCCAGTTTGTGCCGACATCGATGGCTTTCCATGGATTGATCAGTGTCATGTCGATGATATTGGGATGGGTGCCATCGCTTTGGATGGTCCATGGATAGGGTACGATATCGTTCGGATCCTGGTTGGGATAGAAAATGGTCATGCCCCGTATCGTGGTGCTTCGTTTCATCTGAATCAGGGGCGGCCCATCTTCCGTACCATGGGAGCCCGTTGCCAGGATTAGGGTACCTTGGCCTTCGTAGGTCGAATGCGGCCCTTCCCATTCTCCTCGCAACGCAACGCCCGTCGGGATGGTCAAACTACCTTCGACCAAGTATTTCCCCTTGGGCATAAACACAATGCCGCCCTCATCGGCCGCGGCTGCGTCCAGCGCCGCCTGTATGGCCGCCGTATCGTCAGTCGTACCGTCGGCGACGGCCCCGTGGTCAAGGACATTGATGGGGCTTTGCGCTCCTGCGGCGCCCATGGCCGCCAGACCCAAGGCTATCGAAATCACAATCAACTGCTGCATGGCCTCCACTCCTCTTGGTTAAAAGTTGCGTTTTCCATATCACCTGCGGACCTCATTATATCGATATTCCAAAGCGGAGCAAATAGTCCACGACACAAACGATCGCTCTTGTCCATATTCCCTTTATTATGCTATTCTATTATTGGAGAAGGTGAAGCTTAAGGAAGACATTAACGGTGTTCCGTGCGTCGTGTTGTTTATATAGTTATTCTTGAATTAATTGCATAATAAGGACGCCTGTCGAGCAGTTTGCTCCGTATGGAAAGCGGGCAGGCGGATCAAGGAGATCGTTTAATTGGCCAAAATTGTTGTAGTGGACGATGATAAACAAACCAGAGAGTCGCTTTCGCGGGCGTTAACGGCCGCGGGGCACGAATGCATTTGTCTCGATTCGGGTCGAAATGTCGTTGATATGCTTCGGCGAGAAAATCCGTCGGTTTTATTGCTGGATATCATGCTACCCGGTAACTCCGGATTCGAAGTTTGCCGCGAAATACGACGCGATCCTGAGTTATACATGCTACCCATTTTGATGATCTCGGCGATGAATAGCGAAGAGGAGGTAGCTCATGGTTTGGCTCAAGGCGCGGACGACTACCTCGGGAAACCATTTGACCAGAAGAATCTTATCAGCCGCATTGACATGCTATTACGGACCACGGCTACGGCGACGGACTCGGATAGCCTGACCAACCTGCCTGGGGCGGACCTGACGAAGCGCGAGGTGCAGCGTCGGTTGAGTTCCCGTGATACCTTTGCTCTGGGCTGCGTTGAGTTGGTTGGGATTCGCGAATATGGCCGCACCTTTGGCGCAGACGCGCGCAACAAGGTGATTCGGCATTTGGGGCGGGCTTTACGGGCCTGTGGGGAACGCACGGGCAATGAGGGATTCTATGTCGGTCACATGGGCGGCGGACATTTCGTCTGCATTCTTGGACCGCGGGAGGTTCAGTCCTTTTGTTCGGCCGTTCAGAAGCTATGGGCCGATCACGTCGAGAAGCTTCGTGAGCAAATAGGCGAGCAAAACTACCAGCCCAAGCCAGATGAACAGCCCCTGTCAGGCCCCGATGTGCTCATTTGCGTGACGATGACTGACCCCAAGGCGACGACCTCGCCCCAACACCTTTTCGAGATCTTGGCACAGCTTCGCCATAAGGCTTTGGAAACCCGAAAAGGCGGGATTTACATTGATCGGCGCGTCGAAACGCGATAAGCCGGTTATAATTGATGAGTGATAACCTTCTGATTCCCAGTATGTTAGCAGGGGTTTTCGGTTCTCCGCATATGGATTTGACAAAAAAAGCTCGATTTGTGTATCATCTCCTACGCGGTGCCGAGGTAGCTCAGTTGGTAGAGCAGCGGACTGAAAATCCGCGTGTCGGCAGTTCGATTCTGCCCCTTGGCACCATTTTTATGCTGGATTAGCTCAGCTGGTAGAGCACGTCACTCGTAATGACGGGGTCCGGGGTTCGAGTCCCCGATCCAGCTCCAGCATGTCTTGAACAGCGGGATCCTACTAGATGGTTCCCTCAGTATTCCCGAGGCGTATTGGCGGTTGGGGAGGCTCAGACTTTCCGAAGCGTGCCTTTTTCTGGAAATTTAACCACTATAGGGTATATGCGGACCAGATATGAAAGAATCATTCAGCACCTCTGAAGTTGCAGTATATTGCCATGTCACGGCCGACACCATTCGGAAATGGGCCGAGGCGGGGCGTATCCGTGTATTTAAAACGCCCGGCGGCCACCGGCGCATCCGGCGTGAAGATCTCCTCACCTTTCTGCGCGATAACAGCATTCCTATCCACAGTGATTTGAAGGATGAGGGAGTTAAAATCCTGGTCGTCGAAAGTGAACGATCTGTTGTAACCGGCTTGCGACGGTTTCTCGAGCAGGCCCGAGTGCCCTTTGTGGTTGAGACGGCGTCAGATGGTTTTGACGCGGGCCATAAGATGGCAATGTTCCAGCCGGATGTGGTCTTTATCGACCTGCAATTGCCGGAAGTGGACGGTCTCGAGCTGTGCCGCCGGATTAAAGAAAAGGCGGATTATTCAGCAACCCAGATCATCGCCATGAGCCCGGCCGGAGACAATGACTTTGCCATGCGCGCGTTGTCGGCGGGGGCCACGGCCAATTTGCCCAAACCGTTTACGCCCGATGATCTACGCCGCACATTGGCGCACGTGGGTGTTGAGGTAGGATAAAGCACCACATTATTGTTCGATTGTTTGTTCCCTTGAGGTCGTCCTCAAGGGAACTTTTTTATCTTTACAGGGATTTTGCTGTACACTGTTAGCGTTTGGTTGTCAGGATGAGGCAAAACGAAACCAACCACAATCAAAGGAACGATATCATGCCAGACGGATGGATGCGATGTGCCGCTTCGCTTTTTTTATGCATGCTCATAGTGTTGGCTGCCGGATGTTTACCGACCAGATTTGAGGACGTGTGGGGGTATAATCAGGTCGAACTGCGCAATCGGGGGGATCGGCCTATCGAATCGTTTTTTGTTGTACGGAGCGATCAACCTACACGCGGTGAAGACTACATCGATCTGGATGGGGGACTGCTACCCGAGCGAAGCGTTATCGCCGACGGCCTTCGCAACGGTACCTATACGCTCGAGATTGACTTTTTTATTAGCGGCGAAGAGCAAGGCAATCCCGATCTACCCCCCAGAAAAGTTACCCAAAAACTACCCAATGTGAATCTACAATGGGGTGAAACCTTCACATGGCACTGGTACGGTCCGGATGAGAATCTTATTCCCGAACCGCTTCCTCCCGATGAGGAACCATTTAACGGGGGTCCCGTAATCGATCTGGAAGGCTGAGTTTTCCTCGGCCCATAATGATGATGTATTGGGGCCTGTGATACATATCTTTTCTAAGGGTGTCATTTATGGTCATGTAGAGGTGCACGACAAATTGGGGGTTCCAAATGGGGGTATCTCCAAGGCAATAGAAAGGTCAAACAGTGGACGGTCCTCGCGCAGTTGCGTCAAGCGAGTTGCTTTCATTAGGTGAACTGGTTGATACCGTATTCCGAAGCGGCGGAACCGGGGAGATGTTTCGCCTTTTTCCCACCTTCCTGGTCGAAGACAACGCCCACAACCTGTTGGTTTTCAGGGACGACAGTCGGATCGTCAGCCATGTCGGCATGGCCTTACACTGGGCGTGTATCGAGGGGTGTACCGTGGGAGTCGCCTGCATCGGCGCCGTGGCCACCTATGAATCCCATAGAGGCCAGGGTATGGCCTCGCAACTGATGGACTTTGCATGCCGCCAAGCACAGGAATGGGGCACCGATTTCATGATGATCTCCGGCGGACGAGGACTCTATCGCCGTCTGGGCGCAGCCGACGTCGGCCATGATTACGAAGTTGAAATTGACGCCGCCGCTGCCACGGCTCTTCAGGATGGTACCTTTACCCTTACGTCCTTTCATACCAATGATCTGACTGCATGCGCTGCACTGTATGCCACCCGAGCCGCCCACTATCTCCGTCCTGTGGACGATTGGGAGGCCTTTACCCGGGCGAAGGTCTGCATGTGCAACGACGTGGACATCTGGGTTGTCCGGCGGGGAGAGACCATTTGCGGCTATTGTGCTACGGATTATGATACTGCCAAATCACAGGTGCGGGTGTTCGAGTTTGCAGGGGATGCCGTAGCCATTGCGGCCGCGCTCAAGCCGCTCATCAACCATTATGAGGCCGCCGCCGTCGGTTTGCACCTCGAACCGGGCGATCGAACGCTTCATGAGCTGTTGACGCAAGCAGGGGTGGGGGGTGCGCCGGCGATTACCTCCGGTACCATGTTGCTGCTCGATGTCCCCCGGTTGATTGACCGGTTCCAGCCGCTTTTCCAGGCCCGTCTCGGACGAACCGCTACCGAGCGGCTGGCCGTGGAAGCCGAAGACGGCGGAGCCTACCGGTTTACCCTTGGCAGCGCCAGTTGGACGGCGCCAGGGAAAATGGAAGCGGCCCAGTTCTTATTTGGGCACCCCGAGTTTCCGCAGCGACCGGCGCCATTTGACGCGGCGTTGCCTATATCTACACTTTGGTATGGCTTTGACTACGTATAGTCGTCACGAGCCGGTGGATTCCTGACGAGGTGTTTTGAGCAGGTGTTTTAGGTGATACAGAAATTCTTGGGCTTCTTTCGGGGAGAGCTCGTCGGGGTCCACTGTCTCAAGCTCCTGCTCCACCCGGCTGGGTTCGGCGCTTGTTCCCGGGCCAAACAGGTAGAGCTGTTGGGGAAGCCCCGATAATGCCGGCGCGCCGGCTTCGAGCGAGTCCAGAATCTCCCGTGCCCGGGTGATAACATCCTGGGGTAATCCCGCTAGTTTCGCCACCTGAATGCCATAGCTGTGGTCTGCGCCGCCATCAACGATCCGATAGAGGAACACCACTTTGCCGCCCCATTCGCGGACTGCGACGTTGACGTTTTTTGCCCGTTCCAGATTGTCAGCCAACTCGGTAAGCTCATGATAATGGGTGGCGAACAGGGTCTTGGCCTGAACCCTATCGTGGATGCGCTCGGCAACGGCCCAGGCAATGCTAATGCCGTCGAAGGTGCTTGTTCCCCGACCGATCTCGTCCAACACGATCAGGCTCTTGGCAGTGGCGGCATTCAGGATGTTGGCCGTCTCAATCATCTCGACCATAAAGGTGCTTTCACCCCGCACCAAGTTGTCCGATGCCCCCACCCTGGTAAAAATCCGGTCGACAACGCCAATGTGGGCCTTGGCAGCAGGTACGAAGGAACCAATCTGGGCCATGAGCGTGATGAGCGCCACCTGCCGGAGATAGGTCGATTTGCCCGCCATGTTCGGGCCTGTCACGATCTGAAGCCGCGCCTTGTCCGGGTCCAGGATCGTGTCGTTGGGCACAAAATCGTCCCGTTTCATGAGATCCTCGACGACCGGATGCCGTCCTTCCCGGATGTCGATGCGGCCGGAGTCCTCGATTTCTGGTTTGCAATACCCTTTGGCGGCAGCGACGTCAGCCAGCGCTAGGAGCGCGTCGAGCGTCGCAACGGCGTCGGCGGTTTGCTGTATCCGGCCCGACTCCTGCGCCACAGTGTCGCGAAGTTCGACGAACAGGTCGTACTCGAGGCGCGTCATGCGTTCTTGGGCAGTGACAATCTCTTCTTCCTGACTTTTAAGTGCCGGGGTAATATAGCGTTCCGCATTTACAAGGGTCTGTTTCCGCTCAAAATCCGAAGGGACCCGATCCACGTATGATTTGGACACCTCGATATAGTATCCGAATACTTTGTTGTAACCGATTTTGAGATTGGGGATGCCGGTGCGTTCGCTCTCCTCCCGTTGAAGTTTCGCAATCCAATCGCGTCCGCCACGGACCAAGTCATGGAGCCGGTCCAACTCGCCGTTATACCCGGTCCGAATGAGGTTGCCTTCCTGTACCGTCACAGGGGGCTCGTCGACCAAGGCGGAAAGGATCAAACGCGATTCCTCGGCCATGTCGTCCATATCTTCCTGCAGATGCTCGACCAACGAGGCGTCCATTCGGCCCATAAGGGCTCGAAGCGGTGGGATCTGTTCGAGGGATTGGCCAAGTGCGCGGAGGTCGCGACCGTTACCCGATCGTGCGGTTATCCGGCCGATCAACCGTTCCAAGTCGGCGATGCCTTTGAGGATTTCGCGCAGCTCCATTCGCAACGAGGCGTCGTCATACAGCGCTTCTACTGCATCGAGTCGGTCCTGAATCCTTTTCACATCGAGCAGCGGATGAAGAATCCAGTGGCGAAGTTTCCGCGCCCCCATGCTGGTCTGGGTTCGGTCAAGCACAGCGAGGAGCGTCCCCCGGCGTTTTTTATCCATCAGCGATTCAACGAGCTCGAGGTTTCGCTGTGTATTGCCGTCGAGCACGACAAAATGAGAGGGGGAATACCGGCGTGGCATCCGAAGGTGGGGTACGGCGTCCCGTTGGGTTTCTCGAACATAGGCAAGGAGCGCGCCGGTGCACCCCAAGGCCTCCGGCGCATCGTCGAGCGCGACTCCTTTGAGCGTGCCAAGGCCAAACTGCTCACCTACCAAGTCTGCCGCATGGTCCGCGTCAAACTCGTGCTCTTCTCGTATTGTAAAGGCTGTTTCTTCAAAGCGCCGTTGCAGCAGTTCCAAGAGATCGCCGTTATCTGCTGGGACCAACACTTCAACGGGCGCCATGCGCGTCAGTTCGTCCTCGAGCACCCTCTCGGCATGCTCGTTGATCTGGGCCGTCACGAGCTCTCCCGTCGTGACGTCCACAAGGGCCAGGCCAGCTCGACCATCATGAACCGCAATGGCTGCCAGATAGTTATTGGTGCGATCCTCGAGTAGATCGGGTTCCATGATGGTGCCGGGCGTAACGGTACGAACAACAGATCGTTTGACGACGCCCTTCGCTTCTCGGGGATCTTCAACTTGTTCGCAGATCGTGACGGTTCGACCTGCCTGGATGCATCGGGCAATATAGGAGTCGACCGATCGTACGGGTACTCCCGCCATGGGAATCCGATCATCTTTATTGACCGCATCGCGGGAGGTGAGCGTAATCCCCAATAGCTCGGATGCCGATACGGCATCGTCGAAAAAGAGTTCGTAAAAGTCGCCCATCCGAAAGAACAGCAGCGAGTCTGGGCAAGCCGTTTTGGCTTCGATATATTGCCGAAGCATGGGGGTGACTCGAGATGGGTCAATATCGCTGAGTTTTTTCCAGTTCTGCGCCATAGCGGGGAATTATATCAAGAACGGCGGTTGGGATGGCGGCCCGGCATATAAAAAACGGGCCATGCTTGCATCAAAGCATGACCCGTACATTACAGACATTGAGTAACGGTTACAACGAGTCAAATATCCGTTGGAACGCCGTTTTACGCTCGGTCACGACCTGTTTGTCGGCGAGCACCATGATCTTCTCCTGGAAGTCTTCGACACGGTGCTGAATAATCGTTGTCTCAAGATGGGCAGCTACCACTGGCTCTACATCCATACGGAACTCGTATCGTGCCGGACCTGTGGGCGCGACATTTTCAAACACGCCAATGTTTTGTCCATCGATCGTCCGGAAATAAACACTCCAGTTTCCGTTCATCAAGCATTCGGCCCAGATCTCTCGGGTGATGCCCCAACGATCGGTAACCGGAATTCTTGCAAAGAAGTACTCGCGGGCTTCCGCAATCTCGAGCTCGGTCAGATACAACTCGGTGTACTGATCCAGAAGCATTGGATCGACCCAGTTCCTCCCTTCGATCTCGGCTTTCAGGTCTTCGACGGCCTCGATACGTGCCTGCCGCGAGAATTTCTGCGGCGTAAGCGGGATTCCCTCGCGAATTTGAACCGCAAGTTGGTTGGTGGCATGCCGGAGAGCGTCGCGGGTGGCTATACGCCGTTCATCCGCCTGCTCCAGTTGACCCACTAGGTCCTGTAACCGTTCCACTTCCGATAGCAGTCCGTCACGCCGCGCAAGCGTAATCGAAGTCTGGTTTAGCAGCTCTTCGTATTCCTCTTCAGCACGAACGTATTCCTCGCTCTTGAGCTCGATTTCACGCTCGATGGCAGCCAGCTGCTGTTGGCTTTCGTTCACGGCCTCGCTAAGGGCTTCCACCTGCTCGGTAAGCTCATCTCTCTGAACACGAAGCGCTTCGATCTCGCCGGGAGAGAGGTCCAGGTCCTCAATCTGGGCCATTGCCTCTATCTCCCGTTGGAGTTGACGATTCTCTCCTTGCAGGGAAGTAATCTCTGTCTCAAGCTGGGACACTTCGTCGCTCCAAGGATTCATCGGTCCCTCGGGCATGTAGTTATAGGTAAGCGTCGGCCCAAGAAAGGCGCCAACGGCCAAACCGATAATGAGCAACAGGATGCCGATCGCCACACCGGCTATGCCGATGCCGCCGCCACCACCGCCACCGGCTGCAACCGGTGTGCGCGGAGGTCCCGCTACGGGTGGGGGAGTTCCCTGGGAAGGCGCTGCAGTATCAGGAGAGAAATCGGGCACGGGCGTACCTCCTTCAAAGGCCGAACCGAATGAATCGCCGGAATCGCCGCTGCCAAATGCATCGGCGTCAAAGCCTGAATCGCCTTGGCCAGACCCGGAGGACTCGCCGAACATAGGCGTTTCCATGGCTTGGGTGGGAGCGGAAGTCTGAGGCGTGTCGAAGTCGCTTGAGCCGCCGCCAAAAGCGCTGTCGAACATGGGCGTTTCCATATCGGAGTCTTGATCGCCGCCAAGTTCGGGCGTTTCCGGCGTAAAATCGCTGTCTGCGGCGAGGTCATCAAATCCTGTGCCGCCTGAGCCTGCGGTGTCGAATTGACTATCGCTGAAAGGCGTGTCGAGATCCGGGCGTTCTTTGTCCGAACCTTCTTCTTTTTGATCGCCATATCCGGGCGGGGCTGCGCGGACATTCCCTCCCGTAGGCTGGGGAGTTTCGACGTTAATGTCACTAATAGGGGGTAACCCGCTGATGCCCCCTGAGTCTTCCTCTGGCGGTTCCTCGCCCTCATCGGCGGGGCCTTCGGATGACTCGAAGTCACTCAGCGGAGGCAGATTCCCCAAATCGCTCTCCTGGGAACCCCCGGTGAGCGCTCCGGAGTCTTCCTCCTCCTCCTGTTTCTTCTGCTCCTCCTCGGGCGTTTCGTCGCCGTTCTGGAGTTTATCATCAGCCATTCGTTCACACCTCCTAGATTCGGGGTTGACTTCGTCATCATACCCCGCCCCACTTTAGAAAGCATTCTATCACGGGTCTACCCCGGTGTCAAGAATTCTTCTAGCCTTTCATGTCTATAGTTTACACGGAGTTAAGCTCAATTGCCACCATGCCGCAGTCGGGCATTTGGTCATATTTCATGGTTTACGGCCATGAAAGAAGCCGCAGTTCGCCGTCTGTGTCAGCCGCCTCGAATAAACGGGGGCGTTCATAGGGTCCCGTGTTGGGCGAATGCAACGAAAGCATCAATGTTCCATCGAATCGGCGAAACAGCATCGGATGGCCGCCATCATCATGATAAACCGGCGCGGGATCGTGTTTCCAGGAGCCTTGGAGTGACCCCGAGGCCGACCGAGCCAGTCCGACAGCATAATGAGTCTTTGTGTCCAATTCAGGCGGAGCTTGGGTAAAACTCGACCATAGCATCCAGGGTTCGCCATTGGGAGGCCGATGGAGAAAGGGCCCGTCGGTGACGATGCCATCGCCTGGACCCCGCAATCCCACCGTCCACGGAGCTTCCGAAGCCCGAAACAGTCTCACGGGTTCATCCACAGGTTGTTTCAGATTGGCGTCCATTTCGACGGCCGCCATGGCCCCATCATTTATCTGTAACCATTCATGGCAGAACACCATCCATGGCTTTTCATCGTCATCTACGAAAAGCGTACCATCCAAGCATTCCCAGTCTGGAGGCGTAATGGGTTGCTCGCTATGAACGCGAAACGGGCCTTCGGGGTTTTCCGCGGTTAGTATCTGTGTCCCCCGGCTTACGCCTTCCGTCTTGAAGGAGCCAAGAAGGTAATAGCGCCCTTTATAGCGGTGTACTTCCGGGGCCCAGAAATCCCGATCCGCCCAGAAGTCGGGCTCAGGCCGAAATACAGGAAACGGCCCTTCCCATGTCCGCAGGTCGGCGCTCCGGTATGCGTCAAACCCAGTGCCATTGGGCAAATGCACGCTCGTGCCATACATATAATACAGGGCCGAATCCTGGACGGGCAGAATAAAGGGATCGCGAATATGGATGTCATTCAGGTCCATTGACTGCCTTGTCTGTTGCCAACCAGGTCGGTGTTGCACAACTCATTTGTATGGCAGTCTCCGCGCAAATCCGTACACGGAGACTGCCATCTGTTGATATTACAGTTGCCATTCTCCGCGGCCGGGCAGGTCCAGCAGCGCATTGGCCTGTTCGTCGTCAATGAAGACTTCATTGACAGGGTCCCATTCCAGGGGACGCCCAAGGCGATAGGCGAGGTTACCCAGGATACACATGCTGCACACGCGATGGCCCGCTTCGATGTCCATAACAGGCTTTTCGCGTGAACGGATGCAATCAAAGAAGTTTTGGTGATGGCCAGGGCTCCGGAAAATCTCCTCGCCATCAGGAGGCACTTCAAACTCGGCCACCGCGGGATCGCTAATGATGCCGCCGCCGTCGCCGCCCGGAACTACCAGTTCACCTTCACTGCCGTAATACACCGCTCCGAATCCATGGTCGGCGGCTCGGTGGCCGGGTTGCGCCCAGACCACTGTCAGGTCCGGATCCTTGAATTCCCACGTGGCTTCCATGGTCGGCGGACAATCATATAATCCTTCCGATGGCGGTTCGCCGGTGGCCGTTACTTTGACCGGGCCGGTGTCATCCAAATCGAGGAACCACGACATCAGGCTTAAGACATGGGCTCCTCGGTCACGGATCTGCCCGCCGCCAAAGTCGAGGAACCATCGGAAGTTGAAGTGGCACCGATCGGGGTTGTAGGGCACCCCAGATCGGAAGAGCACAC
>PWNM01000221.1 GCA_003557825.1 Candidatus Hydrogenedentota bacterium
CGTCTCGGCGACGGCCTCGAGCACATGGCGATGCTCGCTAATAAGGCGTTTCGCATCGTTGTAGGCTTCCTCGAGCAGGCGATGGATATTTTTGTCGATGGCCGCGGCGGTTTCCTCGCTATACTCGCGTTCCTTGGCGAAATCGCGTCCCAGGAAAACCTCGTTGTTGCTGCCAAAGGAAATGGGACCCAGGTCGCTCATGCCCCACTGGCATACCATGGCATGGGCCGTATCGCTTGCCCGTTTCAGGTCGTTGGCGGCGCCGCTGGTGAATTCGTTGAAGACCAATTCGTCCGCCGCGCGCCCGCCCATCATCATACGCATGGCCGCCAGGCAATAGTTATGCGACCAGGAGTGCCTGTCTTCGGTAGGCAGCATGCTGGTCAAACCGAGGGCCGGTCCTCGGGGGATAATGGTGACCTTGTGGACGGGATCCGCGTCGGGCAACAACCGTCCCACCAAGGCATGGCCCGCTTCGTGGTAAGCCGTGCGCTTCTTTTCCTCCGCGCTGATAACCAGGCTCCTGCGTTCCGGCCCCATCAGCACCCGGTCTTTGGCATCCTCGAAGTCTTGCATTTCGAGTTCTTCCCGGTTGCGCCGGGCTGCCAAGAGGGCCGCCTCGTTAATCATATTGGCGAGATCCGCCCCGGAGAACCCGGGGGTCGCTCGGGCAAGCGTCCGGACTTCCACGTCGGGTTTAACGGGGACCTTGTTGTTCCGGATATGAATTTTGAGAATCTCTTCACGCCCTTTGATATCGGGATTGGAAACCACGATCTGCCGATCAAACCGACCCGGTCGCAGCAAGGCGCGATCGAGCACATCGGGACGGTTCGTGGCGGCCATCAGAATGACGCCGTCGCTGGTGTTGAACCCGTCCATCTCGACTAGAAGCTGGTTCAGGGTCTGTTCGCGTTCGTCGTGACCGCCGCCCAAGCCCGCGCCGCGCTGCCGGCCCACAGCGTCGATCTCGTCGATGAATATGATGCACGGCGCGTTTTTCTGTCCCTGTTGGAACAAATCCCGGACCCGGCTCGCGCCGACGCCGACAAACATCTCGACGAAGTCGGACCCGCTAATGCTAAAGAAGGGTACATGGGCCTCGCCCGCTACGGCTCGGGCCAACAACGTTTTTCCGGAGCCTGGCGCGCCCACGAGCAACACGCCCTTGGGGATTTTTCCGCCCAATCGCGAGAAACGTTTCGGATCCCGCAGGAACTCGATAATCTCCTGCAATTCTTCCTTGGCTTCATCCACGCCGGCCACGTCGTTGAAGGTCACCACTTTATCGCTGTGGTTGACCAATCGGGCGCGACTTTTACCGAAGGACATGGCTTTATTGCTTCCGCCTTGCATGTGGCGGAACATGAAGAACCAGAATACGCCGATAATCAGCAGGAAAGGAACGACGCTTGTTAGCAGCGTAATCCATACGGTGCTCTGCTTTTGCTCGCGCCAGTCGACTTCTTGGGCGTCTAGCTGTGTTTTCCATTCATCAGGGAATTCGAATGATTCAAATTCCATGCTACTCGCGCCCTGAACCTCATCGCGGAATTCCGCACGAAATAGGAGCGGATTGCCTTGTCCTTGCGACACGACACGGAGCTTGTCTATGTTGTCTTGCTCCAGTTGTGTTTCAAAATCCCGCCGAAAAAACTCGGGGCGCTCCCCACGGGTATTCGCCAGATGGGTCAGCGCCAGCGCGATCAATATAAACACAACTATCCAGAGGGAAATTTGCTTAAATACGCCATTCATCATATGGGAACCGGTCACCTTTTCCTTTTGGGAGTCAGTAGCTTTGGTGGCTGTCAGCCTATATTACGATATATTAACATAGGATGGTGACCGGTACAATCCCGGCATCGTCCGAAAAGCCAGTTTGATCGAACTTTTCGTAGTTTGGCGGCGAGATTCCGGCCGATTTTACGGTACTTTTTGTGATGAGCGTCGAAATGTCTTTTGTTACCTATTCGAGAGCGGCGTTTGGGTCTTCGTTGGGGGTCTGCGGAACAGGGTGCTGGATATCCAGAATCTCGATGGCGGCGCCGTCATCAATCTCGCGATAGGAGACCACCACCGCATCGCCGACCTCGACGGCTTCCCAGACTCCTCGCGGGGCGGCAATCGGACCCGTCACGGGGTCCTCGTCCTCGAAAACCACTTCGACCGTAATTACAAACAGCGGTTCGCCTGCTTCTTGGCGGAGTTCCTTGCGCATCACCACGGCGTCGGCCTGATCGTGGGCCATTCCGGATTGGATGATCTCGGCAAGACGCGGCGTAAAGAGCAATATGAAAATGATGATAGGCAAGGTTAGAAGGATCGCCCCGGTTCCTCGAAACAATACGGGCCCCCGCCGCCGTTGATTCTGATAGCGGCCAAACCGGGGCGTTCCCCTGGCCTGGTCGCGAAAATCCTCTCGGGTGTATTTTATGGGCATGGTCTAAGTCCTACCAGTTGTTTTTCCTTCTCCATCATGCACGATAATTTCGCATTGTGCAAGAGCAGGCAGCGCGGCCTGGGCAGTTGGACATACTAGTTTGCATGTGCTTGACATCTAACAGTATGGCCTTGTATGCTTCCGGCAAGGAGGGTGCTATGAAATTAGAAACCGAACTTGGCCTCGAACTGCCGTTTGAGGATGTGCATCACGAGACCACGCTTAACATCGTACGAACCGCCAACCTGCTGGCGGCTCTCGGAGCCAATCTGTTCCGCCGGTTCGATCTAACGGAGGCTCAGTTCAACGTGCTAATGGCCTTAAAATACCGTAAAAAGGACCTGACGCAATCGGACCTGAGCAAACGCCTGGTTGTCACGCGGGCCAGTATTACCTCCGTGTTGGATCGTCTGGAGAGCAAAAAACTGGTGGCGCGCCGGCGCGTCGTGGGCAACCGCCGTATCCATCACGTGGAACTAACCAGCCGGGGCGAGGCGTTACTCGATGAGGTGGAACCTCTGTATCGTCATGCCATTCGGGCGACGGTGGGCGCTTTGGATGACCATGAATGCCGGACATTGATTGCGTATCTCGAACGGATACGAGAACGGGCGCAGGCTCTTCCTGAAGTGGGCGAGGGGCCGCGCTCCAGCGATACCGCTTAAGCTAACTGGGAGCCGCTGAACCGGGCAAGGCCGGCGGCATGTGGAGGAGAGGACATGGCAACAGCAGAACAATCCATTGCGTTGGAATCGGAAGACAAGAGGGGCTTCTGGGCGCTCATCGTGACGCAGTTCCAAGGCGCATTCAATGACAATCTGTACCGCTTTGTCATTGTGTTTTTTATGATGCACCACTTTGCTCCGGCTGAAGAGAAGCTGCGCGAATCATACGAAATGCATATTGTGGCATTGGCGACCGTGTTATTCGCTGTGCCGTTTTTGCTTTTCCCGGGGCTCGCTGGGGCCTTTTCCGACCGATACAGTAAGCGGACGATTTCGATCGCCACGAAAGTGTGGGAGATTGGCGTCATGGTC
>PWNM01000325.1 GCA_003557825.1 Candidatus Hydrogenedentota bacterium
GGGAGTCATGATTGCGTATACGGCCGCCCAATGCTTCGAGGAATGGGAGGCCAATCGCGCCTTGGCCGATATGGGGCTGTCCCGGGCGGAACGGGCCGCCCTGGATAGGTTCATCGAACTGCGCGACACGGCACGGAGTGAACGGGGCAGGGGAGGATACGATTATCTAATACTCTACCAAGGCGATATTATGGAGCTACTCGACGTGTTCAAATAGGGGTAAGCACGGCCTGGCAGCAGCCCATTTCGGTTGTAGAGATACCACCGCCGTTCGGCACTTCGAATCGGGTAGCGAAAGGAAATAATCGGGCCGCCTCGAGGAGGCGGCCCGGTTTTCACGTGTTCCAATTGACCGATTATTCGAATCCGCCCACCAGCGGCGCATGCCACGCCATCTGCGTGCGCAACTCGTTCTCGTGGCCTGCCCATGGGGGATTCTCAATAGGATAACGTTCATTGTACCGAACGAACTGGACATGGCCATCCATATAGAGGACGTTCGACCCGCCCGGAATGTGGTTGAACAGGGCGGAACCCGACCCGGCGACTTCGCCGAAGATGGCGTCGCTGGTAGCCCAGGAATCCCACATCACGGCGATGTTGCTTTGGGCGCGCGCGCCGGCGGCGGGGTTGTTGATATCGGTAATGAAGAACCGCTCGATACCCTCGCGCGACCGGGGATAGGATGATGGCAGCGCTCGGCCGCCGTCATCGGTCCAGCCATTATTGCGGGGACTCCAGGCGTTGATCTCGTTCATTCCGATGTCCTGCACATTGATGACGCCATCAATGCCCCACAGGCCATAACCCTGACAACCGTATTGGGCGGCGCCATCGACACCGACGAAGCGGGTGGGGTTGAGAATGGTCCACCAACTGGCCAGGATGAACCACACGTCCAGCACCTGACTGGTCGTATCCGTGGCATAGCCAATGTAATAGTAGGAGATGGGGATGCTCAGCTTGAACTCAAGGCAGGCCCGTCCCGCAGGCGGATTGCCATCTTGCGCTACCAGCGAGGCCTCGCGGCTTATCATCCCGGCATAGTCCTGGTCTATTCCCAAACCATTGGGCAATCCCCCTTGGAACGGATCCCACTGGGCGCGGGCGTCGGACGGACAAATGGCGATACTCGGGTCGTTCCAATAATCAGGGTACAGCGCAGCGCCGGGCAACCCTTGCATCCAGGTGTAGACCCACGCGCCGTTGTGCATCCAGATCCGTTGACCGGGAGGGAAGGCGCCGCCCCGATCTTCAGCGGAGTACATTTTCATGATGAGCCCCCACTGCTTCAGGTTATTGGCGCAGGAGGCGCGCCGGGCCGCCTCGCGGGCGCGAGCCAAGGCCGGCAGCAGAATGGCAGCCAGGATGGCGATGATCGCAATCACCACCAGCAGCTCAATTAAGGTAAATCCACGTTTTTCGATTTTCATAACACGCTCCTTTTCGGGGTCCAATCCCCCAGTGAAATCTGTCCATACCCATGCATGGATATTTCTCCAAACAGATGATAGACTAACCGAAGCACTTCCATTAGGCTAGAACGAAATTGCGGCAGAACAGAATGATTCTGATATGCAACTCCAATCTCGAATCCGATACGACAGCGAATATGCGGCCCTTTCGGCACGGCGGCCCGCCGCGGCCCATGCCCATTATTTTCCCGGCAACCGTAATAATTTGACCCATACCGACCCAGTGGAGCGCTATGCGTATTGGTGGCATCGACGGGTACATTTTCGCCACACGGCGGTTTCGCCCCATGACCACGACTATTACGAGGTCGTGTTGGTATGTTCGGGACGGGCCACGCATGTCCTCGAAAGCGGCGAGTATCCTATCCAATCCGGCTCCGTGCTGGTAATCCCGCCGCGGGTCTGCCATGCCTACGAGGATCTCGACCATCTTTTTATCATCAACCTGTACTACATCACGGAATGGCTGGCCGATGATCTCAAGACGTTATGGCAAGAGCCCGGGCTGGTCCATCTCTTTTTGGCGCAGGCGTTGTTCCAGCATGGTGCGTTCACGGCCGTTCCCCGATTTCATCTTGCGCCCGAAGAGTTGTCAATGTGCCTTCAGGAATTACGTGAGATTCGAGAAGAACGGGAACGCCCAAACCCGTCGGCCCTGTTGATCAAAGCCGCGCTTCTGAAGACGCTGGTTCGAATGAGCGCGGCCTACATGCGCGAGGCCCCGACGCTTGCTCATGC
The DNA here is from genome assembly GCA_003557825.1 of Candidatus Hydrogenedentota bacterium. GTDB lineage: Bacteria > Hydrogenedentota > Hydrogenedentia > Hydrogenedentales > SLHB01 > PWNM01. The sequence continues at coordinate 2,214 of PWNM01000325.1, forward strand.
ATCGTTTCGACCGGAAGTCTGGCTTGCGCTGGACGAGGTGGAAACCTGTATCGCATCGAGCACGCCCTTTAACGTAGCCGCGATGGCCCGGCGAAGCGGCATTTCGCCCGAGCATTTGGTCCGGCTGTTCAAGGCGGCCACGGGGCATTCGCTCATGGGCTATTACCAACGGCGGCGGGTGCAATACGGCACGCGGATGCTATTGCGGCCGGATGTTTCGATAACCGACATCGCCCATCATCTCGGGTATTGCGACTCCTCTCATTTCAGCCGCATCTTTGCACGGTATCATGGGCTGACGCCCAGCGCATACCGCAGCATGCTGCTTACCCACGACGGCGTATTGTCGGACGCCGACCCGACCATGCCCCCGCTTACCACACAACAGGAGGAAGCTTCCCATGACATGCCATGCAGATAAGGCCCAGCTGAGCCGAAGAAACTTTCTGAAAGGCGCAGCGGCGGTTACGGCCGGGCTGACGGCGGGCGCATCGCTTTCGACAGCCGAAACGGCCCGCCCGCGCAACGTATTGTTCATCATGACCGACGAGCACCACTGGCAGTATCTCTCCGCCATGGGCCATCCCCATGCGCTGACGCCGAATCTCGACCGGCTGGTTCGGGGCGGCGTGCTCTTTGAGAATGCCTATTGCGCCTACCCGACTTGCACACCTTCGCGGGGGTCGCTGCACACGGGAATGTGGCCCCATACGCATGGCTCCAACCTGAACGTCAATCCGCCCAATATCATGACGGATATCGATCCGGAACTGGGGCTCCCGGCGGACACGCTGCTTATGGCATCGGTGTTTCATGATGCCGGTTTCCGGACCTATCATCGCGGGAAATGGCACATTGGCGACGAACGACGGCATCCGTGCTATCGGGAAGATGATCATCCCCATCCATTTCCACGAGACCATCATCTGGCGCTGCGGGATTGGTTGCGGGAGAATCCCGTGCCCTCGGACCTGCCTGCGGGGAGCTGGACCGAGCCGGGCGATTGGCCGGTTTATGCCATCCCCGGCATGGATGCGTTTCGCGAGACCCGACTGCCTTACCGGGCCGGACGGTATTCGATTTCGTTGGAGACGAATGTCACCACCCATATCACCGAGTACGCCCTGGACGATATGGCCGATGGGGAAGGGCCGTTCATGGTGACCTGGTCGGACCCGGGCCCTCACGGCCCCCATCTGATTCAAAATCCCTATTACGACGCCGTTGACCCCGAGGCCCTGGAGCTTCCGAGCAACACCCA
>PWNM01000037.1 GCA_003557825.1 Candidatus Hydrogenedentota bacterium
TCTCGACTTGATCGAGTCTTCGTTGACGACCATGCCGGATGACGAGGATGCCTTCATCGGGACCATGATGGCCATGGTCAATACGGACAAGTTCGTCCCTGCCGAATACGACCTGGCATAGCCTAACTACCTTCAAGCGACGCCGGATCCGCCCTTACCTTGGCGGGTCCGGCGTTGCTGCGTCTCATTTGCGCCATGCCCATGCGTTGTATCTTGACGACTGTCACCCTATAATCTGGGGGCCGTAACAAACAAGGAACAACAGAACGCGGCGTCGGAGCTGTCCGTGGCCGCCATCAAGCAGAAGGAGGGTCTATGGTCGCCCATGCCATGTGGGGATTGGTCGTGCTGTTTGGCATACTGGGAGCGCTGGCGTTGCTGACGCCCGACGCGGAACGTCGCATTGTACGGCGTTTTACGTACAAAACGCCGGTACGCATCCTCGGTTTTTGCTTACTCTTGCTGGGCATGTTGCTTTTTGCCTTGGCGGACCGCACGGGGTGGCGTCTTCTGGCCCAATGCATGGGCGTCGTCTTTTTCCTGGCCGGCGGCATCAACATGGCCCTTCCCGAGTTCATGATCACCCTCAACGAATCCTGGATCGACAAAGGACAGGTCGCCCACCGGATTGTGGGATTGCTCTATATCGGCCTCGCCGTCCTGTTTTATCTGGCCACCACGCCGCCGCCCGCGCCGGTGTTATAGGATGGGCAAAACCAACCAGCAGCGAAACTCCATGGCGCGGCGGACCTTTCTGGGGGTCTGTGCGGCGTCGATAACCGGTTCCGCCATGATGAAAGGGGACTCGATGAAAACCCGGCCCAACATATTGTTCGCAATCGCAGACGATGCGTCCTATCCGCACATGAGCGCCTATGGGTGCACGTGGCTCGATACGCCAGGGTTCGACCGGGTGGCCCGAGAGGGTATCTTGTTCTCCAACGCCTACACGCCCAATGCGAAGTGCGCGCCGTCCCGGGCCTGCCTGTTGACGGGGCGCAATTCGTGGCAGCTGGAGGAGGCGGCCAACCACATCTGCTATTTTCCACCCAAATTCAAGGTTTATCCCGAGGTTTTGGGGGAGGAAGGGTACCATGTGGGATTCACCGGGAAGGGATGGGCGCCGGGCGTAGCGGTGGATGAATCGGGCGAGCCGCGTCAGATGACCGGCAAACCCTATCAGCAACGCCGGTTGACGCCCCCCACCGAATGCGTATCTCCCAACGACTACGCCGCGAATTTCGCCGATTTTCTTGACGACAAACCGACGGACACGCCGTTCTGCTTCTGGTACGGTGGTTTTGAACCGCACCGGCCCTACGAATACGGTACGGGCGTCCGGCTTGGAGGCAAGGATCCGAAGGACATCGACGAAGTACCGGGCTATTGGCCCGATAACGAGACGGTCCGAAAAGACATGCTCGACTATGCCTACGAGATCGAGCATTTCGATAACCACCTCGAGCAGATGCTGATCCTCCTCGAGGAGCGCGGTGAATTGGACAATACGTTGGTCATCGTCACGGCCGACAATGGCATGCCCTTCCCTCGCGTGAAAGGGCAAGCCTATCAGGCGGCGAATCATCTGCCCTTGGCCATGATGTGGCCGGCGGGAATCGATACGCCGGGGCGGACGGTGGATACCTTCGTGAGTTTCACGGACCTGGCGCCGACCTATCTAGAACTGGCCGGGATCTCCTGGGACGCCAGCGGCATGGCCGCCCACGAAGGCCGGTCGCTGCGGGAATTGCTGACTTCCGAACGTGTCCAGCATCACCGCGACCACATGCTCATCGGCAAAGAACGCCACGATATTGGCCGACCCAATGATGAGGGGTATCCGATTCGTGGGATTGTGACCGATGACTGGCTGTATGTTCGAAACTTCGAGCCGGACCGCTGGCCTGCGGGCAATCCCGAAACAGGCTACCTCAATTGCGACGGCAGCCCCACCAAAACCGTCATCCTCGATATGCGGCGGGACGGCGTCGACACACGGTACTGGCAGGCCAGTTTTGGCAAACGGCCCGAAGAGGAACTGTACGACCTACGACACGATCCCCATTGCCTGAACAATTTGGCGGCCCGTACCTCCGTTGCAGCGGTCAAAGAGCGTCTCAATGCGCAGATGACCGAGGAGTTACAGAAACAGGACGACCCGCGCATTCAGGGCAACGGACACATCTTCGACGAATATCTCTTTGCCCACGAGGAGCTCCGGGGATTTTACGAAAAACTGAAGCGGGGCGGGATGCCTCCCGACCTGCCCTGGGTCAACCCCAGCGATTTCGAACCGATGGACGGCTGAATCCCTATCGTTGGATTTCCCGCCGGTAGTAGACGGTCTTGTCGATATCAGAGGGCGTCTTGGGGAGACAACGAAGGCGAATGAGATCGCGGCAACGGCGTGCGGCAGGTGACCGTTACGCCGCCGTCCTCGTTGGATTCAACATCGAGTTGCCCGCCAAGCAAGCGAGCGCGGTAGGCCATGGTTTTTAGCCCCAGTCCCGGGTGCTCCTTGTCGCCGAGGGAAAACCCCGCGCCGTCGTCGGTAATCGCCAGTACCAATTGCTGTGCTTCTTGATAAAGCTCGATGTCGATGCTGGTAGCATGAGCGTGACGTACGGCGTTGGTAACGGCTTCTTGAGCCAATCGGTATAAATGAAGGTCGGTCGTTTCGTCGCCCGTTTCGAGATCCTCCTCGCCGTGAAACCGACAAGCGATGTCGAACATGATCGTCGTGCTGGCTGCCAGTTGGGTGAGTCCCGATACCAATCGCTGCGGACCGCCGCTCACAGGCGATAGCCCTCGGGACAGCTCGCGTGCTTGGGTGACCGCCTGGTTCACCAACGCCGCAATCTCGCCGGCATGGCGCGCCTCGGGTCGGCCCGCGGTAACCAGCGCTTCCCGAAGGCGTCGGCTGAGATAAAGGATACCGATTAGCTGCTGACCCAGTCCGTCGTGCAGGTCGCTGGCGATTCGTTGGCGTTCCTGTTCACTTAGCTGTAGGAGTCGGCGTTCGAGGTTCTTCTGTTCCGTTATGTCCAGGGCGATGCCGATGCATCCGGCAATCTCCTGGGAAGCATCGCGAAGGGGCTCCACATGCATGTGATACTCGCGCTCTTCACCGGCGTATTCAAAGCTCAACGATTCGCCCTGCAATGCCGACCGATGCATGGACATCAACGCGGCGATGTCCGATTCGTCTTTGAGCAGCTCAGGCAAACGCTGCCCCAGCATGGTATCGGCAGGACGATTCAACGCCTTGAGCCCGGCTCCCATCACCGATGTGAGCATTAACGCGTCATCGGTGGTCCAGACAATGGCCGGGACCTGTTCAAGCATGAGGCGGAATCGGGCCTCGCTGTCGCGAAGGGCCTGCTCGGACTGCAACCGTTCCGTGATATCAATGTCCGCTCCGCGATATCCGAGCAACTCCCCGTTGGCATCCAGGATGGGGACGCCGCTGGTCA
>PWNM01000339.1 GCA_003557825.1 Candidatus Hydrogenedentota bacterium
AAGCAGGTTACGGACGTGCTCAGCGAAATGACCGACTTGGCCTACAAAGAAGCCAAAACCGGATTCACGATTCCGGGCATCGGAAAGCTTGTCGTGATGAATCGCAAAGCGCGTAAAGGCCGCAACCCGGCCACGGGCGAAGCCATCAAGATTCCTGCGAAAAAGGTGCTCAAGTTCCGCATCTCGAAAGCGGCCAAGGACGCCATCACCCCACCAAAATAGCCCATCGGTTGAAGTGGTCGGTTGGTGGGTTTTGACCGATTCCAGCCGGCCACCTCATCTATGAGTTGGACGAGGTGTTTCGTTCCTCGTCATCGATGGGATACACCGTCGAGGCAGGCCATTCGATGGTCTCATCCGATTGCGATTCGGTCTCCGTCTCCGGCTCTGATATATGATCTTCGCCGGATGGAGCATCGGGCTCTTGGCTAGTGTCTGATTCCGGCATTGTAGCGTCGACGTCCTCGGTCTCTTCCACCGGTGAATCATCGCCGTGCCATATGGAATCTTCGGATTCCTGGGGTCGGTCCGTATCATCGGATGATAGTTGGGTGTCAAGAGCGGCGATTTCGGCACTGAACCGAGCCAGTAATTCCTCGTCTTCGGATTCCGGTTCGGCCTGCTCTTCTTCCCCAGCAACCAACGTTGATTCCTCAGAAGACTTCTCAACCGGGGCGACATACTGCTCTTCAACTACATGGCGCTCGAGCTGCTGTGCCAGCGCACCAAACGATGATATCGTAGCTGTAAACCGCGCCTGAATATCGAGCAACTCATCGGTAATACCGTTAACGTTTTGCTGGGCTTCGTCGCGTTCGGCGCGCATACGGGTCAGACGTCCTTCGAGCTCACCTGCATATGCTTGCGCTTCAGCGACTTGCGCGGCCGCCTCTTTCCGGAGGGTAGCCAGTTGTTCCTCTAGTTCAGCAACCCGGGCCTGACTCGCTGCGTGGGATTCGCGCAAGGTTGTAATTTCGGCTAACGTCTCGTTTGCCGTCGTGGCCAATTCCTCTCGCTCTGCTTGTGTTTCGGCCAGGCGCTCCTTCGCGGTTTCATGCTCGGCCTGAAGGCGGGCAAGGTCTGCTTCAAGAGATTCGATGCGGGCTCGGGCATCGGAAGCGGTTGATTCCAGCTCATGACGCAAGGCTTCCACTTCACGCAGCTGCGTTTGGTATCGAGCGTTCATCGCCTCATGGGCCTCAGCTCCGGCAGCGGCCTGTTGCTCCATCAGCGTTTGAAGCGCGGTCACTTGGTCCTGATGCTCCCGTTTGTTCTGCTCAAACCGCTCGCGGTCTCCATCGATCTGTTCGAGTAGGTTTTCCGCCCGTCCGAGCAACCCATTTGCCTCCTGGCGGGCCCGCTCACTGTCCTGTTGCGCTTCCTCCAACTGTTTTTTAAGGGCATCGATCTCGGTCTGCAGGGATGTCTTTTCCGATTCCAGTTGCGCCACCTGTGCGCGACGTTGTTCCGCCTCTTGCACGGCGTCGCCTGCGCTTCGGCGGACCTGATCGAGTTCGGTGCGAAGTTGGAGCAGATCGGTGGCCTGGGAATCCGGCTCGTCGCTGGACGCTTCGATCAACGCATTGCGGGCTTCCTGCAGTTGTTCGCGGGTTTCGGCGAGTTCCTGCTCGAGGGTGGCGATGCGTTTGCGTAACCCGTCAAACTCGGCTGCGGTTTCACGGCCTTCGTCTGTTTGTTCGCTAGCGGGAGTGGGCGCAGGCTGCTCGCCTTTTTCGGCGAGTTGGGATCGTAGCCGCTCCAGCTCAGCCCGTTCCTTTTCCAGTCGGGCTTCGGCTTCCTCACGCGCTTGTTTACGGATGACCTCCATTTGTTTTTTGCCATCGTGCGGAGGCAATTCGACGATCTGGCCTTTCATCGCCAGATCGCGCAATCCTTCGGTGATGTTCTTAAGGCGCCAGGGATGGCTTGCGCTTGCCAATACAACGCAATGGTTCATGTCGAGGAATATCCGGACTACGGCCTCGAGTTCTTCGACGAGCTCACTAAACTGGTCGAGCTGATCGACCAGTAGAATTGCTTTGTCGTGCTTTTGAACCGGCGAGGGATCGTCGATAAGGGCCCGTACCGGATCGGGAAAGTCAAAAGCGTTGATAAACGCCAGCCCTGCTCGTTGCGCACCGGCTCGTACTTGCCCTATGATGGAAAGAAGCAAGTGTGTTTTGCCGCTTCCTTGATCTCCCAGCAGCACCACAGGCTGTGGGGAAACCGGCTTAAACGCCGCGATGTCCCGGCAGACCTCGACGGCATGGCGATTGGAATCATCCACTAGGAATGAACTGAAACTATATCGTTTCATGAACCTGATTACCCTTCCCGCAACGGGCCTTTCCTTTTTCCCAGGATTCTATCCCTCGAACGTTGGCGTGTCAAACGCGGGGATTCGGCTTTGACACAGAGAACCCAGAACTGAACATTGGAGGTAGTATACGGCTGCTTCGCCCCATGGTTCCATCAGGAGCAGATGCGGCCTTGCCTATTTCTGAGATGGTTTGGTATCGTTCCCCCCATACTAGAGGGAGTTCCACCTATGCGGATTGATGTTGCCGCCCAAACGGATATCGGTCGCCGGAAACGGAAAAACGAAGATTCCTTTGGGGTTTTTCAGGAAGATACGCCCAATTTGCAGCTTTTTCAGGAAGGCGGCCTATTATGCGTCGCCGATGGTCTTGGGGGTCATATTGGCGGCGAAATCGCCAGTAAACTGGCCGTTTCGATGATAAAGGATGCGCTTTCCCGAGCGCCGGAGCCTCCGCCATCGGACAGCGAAGAAGCCGAGGAGGATCCACAGGGATACCTGGCCGTCCTTCGGGGCGCCTTCCAGCGCGCCAATGATAGTATCCACCGGACCAATCAGGACCTGATGACCGATGGCCGGCCTATGGGAACGACCCTATTGGCCGTATTGGTGGTCCCCAAACGGGCCTATATCGGCAACGTAGGCGACTCTCGTTGTTATCACGTTCGCGATGGCGAGATCATAGCCCGCACAGAGGACCATTCCTGGGTAGATGAGCAGGTCAAGCTCGGTCTTATGTCCAAGGCCGAAGCAGAGGTTGATTCGCGAAAGAACATGGTAACGCGGTGCATAGGCACCCATCCCGAAGTCGAGATGGATACCTACATGTGGCACCTGGTTCCGGGTGACATGCTGCTCTTATGTACCGATGGCTTGGTCAACATGGTGAAAGATTCGGACATCAAAGCCCAGTTTGCTCACAACAGCGCCCCCGCCGAGATCGTGCATAACCTGGTCGAGATGGCCAACGAAAACGGCGGTAAGGACAACATCACCGTTATTGTAGCGGACATCTCGCCGAGTCTTCGGACCATGCTCGCGCGGAGAATCCGGTGGTTTTCGAAGCGCAAAGGGGCGAAGCTCGTAGCTGTGCTATTGGCTTTGTTGTACGGGGGCCTTTGCTTCCTTGCAGGCTTCCTCATCGGTAGG
>PWNM01000602.1 GCA_003557825.1 Candidatus Hydrogenedentota bacterium
TATGATGAGGTTCGTTTTTTCGAGGAGCTTCCCGATGCCACATCGGACACCTTGAATCTACCGGATCTCTACTTTCTGATCACCGATACCATACTCATCTTCGATCACATCAACCACCGACTGAAGGTAGTCTCGAATGCCCATGTCCAAGGCGATCCGAAAACGGCCTACAACGAGGCCGTGCGTAAAATAAATGAACTGGAACACGCCTTGCGCAAACCCCTGGTCGTGAGTACGGAACGAATTCATTCGGGCGAGGTCGACATCGAACCGGAATCGAGCTTTACCCGTGAAGATTTCTGCGCTGCCGTCGAAAAGGCCAAAGAGTACATCGTAGCCGGCGATATCTTCCAGGTGGTGTTGTCCCAACGGTTTCAGCGCGAAGTGTTTGCCAGTCCGATAAACATCTATCGCGCCCTCCGTTGCATTAATCCGTCCCCCTACATGAGCCTCCTTCGTTTTCCCGATTTTACTCTGGTCGGCGCGAGCCCGGAGGTTATGACCCAGGTCCATGGTTCGCGGTGTATGGTACGGCCCATCGCGGGAACCCGACCTCGAGGCCAAACACACGAAGAGGATGTGGCCCTCGAAAAGGAACTCCTGGCCGACGAGAAAGAGCAGGCCGAACACATCATGCTGGTCGATCTCGGGCGCAACGACATCGGCCGCATCAGCAAACCCGGCACAGTTCGACCGGTTCCGGATCGGTTCATGTATATCGAGCGGTATTCCCATGTAATGCATATCGTCTCGGAAGTGGAAGGTACGCTGAACGAAGGCGAGGATGCTTTTACAGCCCTGAAAGCCACTTTCCCCATGGGCACTGTGAGCGGCGCGCCCAAGATCCGGGCCATGGAGATCATCGAGGAACTCGAACCCGTCCGGCGTGGACCCTATGCCGGTGGACTGGGTTATATCAGCTTTTCCGGTGACATGGATACCTGCATCGTCATCCGCACCATGATCATCAAGGATTCTGTGGCCTATGTGCAGGCCGGGGCGGGAATCGTCGCCGATAGCGTGCCCGAACGAGAGCATGAAGAATCGGTCAACAAGGCAAAGGCCCTGTTCCGTGCGGTGGACTTCGCCGAACGAGGACTCGACACATGATTGTGATCATTGACAACTACGATTCGTTTACTTTCAACCTCGTACAGTATTTTGGCGAACATGAATCGGATATTCGCGTGTTTCGTAACGATGCAATAACCGTGTCCGAAGTCGAAACCATGAAACCCGACCGGCTCGTCGTATCTCCCGGCCCTTGTACGCCCAACGAAGCAGGCATCTCGGTCGAGCTGATTCAGGCCTTGGGGTCACGCATTCCTCTGCTAGGGGTCTGCCTCGGCCATCAGAGCATCGGTGCGGCATTTGGCGGAGAGATTGTTGGTGCGGGAGCCATCGTCCATGGCAAGACCAGTGCCATCCATCACACCGGCGATCCCCTGTTTGCGGGCGTGCCGTCGCCATTCAAAGCGACGCGGTACCATTCGCTTATCATCCAACGCGACACGTGCCCCGATGTTCTCGAAATCACGGCAGAAACAGAAGACGGGATCATCATGGGCGTCGCCCATCGCGAATATCCCATATGGGGCGTTCAATTTCATCCGGAGAGTATTCTTACAGAATCCGGCAAAGGCATAATCGCCAACTTTATGAGTCTCTAAATCGATAAAACTATTTGGTGTCGAAAATGAGCAAGGTGCATGGGAATTTGACCAGCAGTTTGACTTCCCCGTGCGCATGTGCTAGATTTTGGGGCAAATAGGGGGACACGCAACCAACGGAGACTGGGCTTCAAATGGGTCTTAGCAAAAAGCAACAAAAGACCATCGAACAGCTGGACAAGAACGTTCAGATGTGTCGGGAATTCCTAAACGATTGGCTACTCTTCAACCAGATTCTGAGTGCCTATCCAAGTCCGGGCGTCAACAAAGCACAGCTCGAAAGTCAATTTCTCAAAATCAAGAGCAAGCTTGCCCGGGAACATCAGGTGTTACGTGAGTCGTTGGGTGCTGACTATAAATTCGACCCGAACATGATGAACATCATCTCCGGCGCGACCAACCTCGAGAGCATCTACTCCCAATCGGAAGTTGCCGTAAAAAAACTCAGCAACGAGTGGCATCGGGCGTTTATCTCGATCAACGAAACCCTAGGGATTCTCGAAGACAAGAAGGCGCGCGCCGAGATGGGCGAGAAGGTCACTGTCGGAATGGCGGTCGACACCGGTGGCGGCGGCGGGTTGTCCCCCACAGCCAAACGAAATCTCATCATCGTCGTGATTGTGGCGGCGATTATCGGAGTAATGGCCGGTGTTCCACAGATACGCGATGTTTATGTAAACGCATTCCAGCAGTTGTTCTAGTACGAATTCCGGTGCATCCGTTATGGTCGGGCAGCCATCTGCATGTGAGGAAAAACGAGTGTGACAAAACGCGAATTGGTTATGGAAATCGCGGAACGATTCGGGTTTCCCCAGAACGAGGTGTCCGATATTGTCCAGGCGACACTCGACACCATCACGGAATCGTTGGCTCAGGGCGAACGCCTCGAGATCCGCAATTTTGGCGTCTTTGAAGTTAAAACACGAGATCCGCGTGTCGGGCGCAATCCCCGTACCGGTGAAGAAGTGCCCATTGCCCCCAAGCGCGTCGCCACATTTAAGCCCGGCAAGGCGTTGAAAGAGCTGGTTCAGACCGGCGATCTCGACGCATACGAAGCCAGTCAGGCGCAGTCCCGTGAGCAAGACGCGCATGCTGATACTGCTGCGTCCGGATCACGTCCTGCTCCGCGGTTGGACGGTGGTTCCAGTATCTCCTATGGCGACCCGGACGACCCGTTTTAGAAAAAGGCGTTTTCTCTTCATGATACACAGGTACGCAGGCATGCGAATCGCCCCTGCACATTCCCACAAAACGAAGATGAAAGGAGATTGTTCCCGTGTCGGATGACGAAGCCCGGATGTCATTTACCGAGCATTTGGGCGAGCTGCGCACACGGTTGATCCGATCGGGTGTCGTGTTTTTCGTGGCCGTGATCGTGTGCTTTCTCCTGTTTAGCTACTTCTTCGATATCCTGGCCCGTCCGTTGCGGCCCTTGCAGGAAGAGACGATGATCGTCACTGAGATCACGGAGCAGGGAGAACGTATCGAGCGCGAAATGGTCTCTCAGGATGAACTCTGGTTGGTGCTCAATCCCCTCGAACCGTTCTTGGTCAACCTACGGCTTTCGATCTACGGCGGCATTGCCTTCGCCTTGCCGTTCATCTTGTATCAGATCTGCGCCTTTATCTTCCCAGGGCTCAAACCCAAAGAGCGCAATGCAGTACTGATATTGCTATCGGGCTGCTCTGTCTTGGGCATTGCAGGCGCCCTCATGGCCTATTTCGGCGTATTGCCCCTCGTGTTGCCCTATCTGATTGCCTATGCGCCGGAAGGCGTTGATTTCAA
>PWNM01000098.1 GCA_003557825.1 Candidatus Hydrogenedentota bacterium
AGACGCGGTAGCCGCCGGAATGGATGCCGAGATGGTTGAAAAGGCCCGCGCGTTGGCCCAAAAATGGGCGGACGAGACGGGATTGGGTTTCAACCTGCTTGCGGCCCGGAATGGCGTCGTGTTCATCCACGAAAGCTTTGGAGATCAACACGCGCTGGATGCGAAATTGCCCACAGCGTCCTACACCAAGATGGTGACGGGGCTACTCGTGGCCCGATTTCTCGACCAGGGGCGGTTTGACCTGGACGACCCGATTGGGTTGTATCTTCCTGATTTTCCCGTTGAAGGCGAGCATGTGATAACCTTGCGACACGCCATGCACCACGCTACCGGTCTCTGGGGCCATGGCCAGTGGGACGGTATGCGGAATCCTTGGTTGGACAATGTCGTGCGCAACGGCCTGGAAACGCTTTCGCCGGGAATGCGGTTTGAATATGATGGCGATGGCATGAATTTGGCCGGAAAGGTCATGGAAATGATGACAGGTAAGAGTATTTTCCGCCTTTTCCACGAGGATCTGTACATGCCTCTCGGCCTGGACAACCCGGTTCAGTCCGATCTGGGGTTTGGCAAGAACTGCACCGTCATGGACATGGGTATCATCGGACAGTTGATCCTGAACCGGGGAGCCTACGGCGATCAGGAGTTGTTCTCGGAGGAAGTTTTTCAACACTTGATTCCTTGGCCCTACGAACGGTATTTCCCGGCCATCACCGATGCGCCGTTTGAGTTCGGCCTGGGCATGATGCGTTGGCCGGAATCAGAGCAGTATGAAGGCGCATCCATTTTTGGACCGCATGCCATCGGTCGCGGCGGGGCCAGCGGCGCGTGGTTGATGGTCGATCTTGACACGAATCTGAGCATCGCTATGGCGCGTTCCAGCATGGGCGAAGACTATTATGGCTATTTGAACCCGATTATGGGGACTCTTGCCCGGGCGGTCCTTGAGTAAAAGGGCAAAACGGAGGAAATGATGATTGGGATCCTGTCCGCAACTTGTTTCGTTTTCGCTATGGCGACCATGGGATTCGGTGCGACCTATGATGATGTAGTGGTCATATACAGCCCCCATCCAGACGACGAGACCTTGTCGTTTGCCTCGACGATCATGAACGCCACCAAAGGCGAGGCCGCGGTTCACGTAGTCATGCTCACTCGAGGTGGGGCTTCGGGGGCCATCCATGCGGTCAACCAACGTCTTGAAAGCATGGGCGAGGCGCCCATCGAGGTCAAGACGTTTATGGAAGCGCGAATCCGCGAAGCGACCCTGGCCCTGCGACGGATGGGCGTACCGGCATCGCACATACATATCCGGGACTATCCGGATGGCGCGTTGAAGCCGGATCACGTGGCGGAGGAAATCCGGGCATTTGAAAGCGAGTTTCCTGGCGCCCTCCACGCTACGACCACCTATCTTGACCGGCATCCGGACCACATCGCAGCGGGCGAGGCGCTTCTGACCCTGTATGATTCGGGCCATGTCGCCCGGGCCCAGTTTCATGTACCCAAGTATCTGTGGGACAACGACATGCCGGGTGAACTGGACAGCTGGGAACCCGAATGGACCGCACCGTATCAAGAGGCGCTCAACGCCTTTCAGATCTGGCTTCCAGAAGCAGGCTATTACTCGGTGGGATATAAGTCTGCTCGCGGCAGCTTCGAACAACGGGCCGAAGAGCCCCGCTCCCGCTGGCACGGTCCCCATGGGGAAACACAAAAAAACTCCACGAGCACGAAATAATCCCCAAACTTATCAGGTTTATACCATTAGGGCATACGAGTAACAAATAATATCTCCCTGGGAGTCACACAAGGGTGGTTCTGGTCCAACGACATCTGAGGAGAAAGACCATGGGAACCTCCATCCAACGAATCAGACCCTGCCTATGGTTCGATAGCGAAGCAGAGGAAGCGGCACGCTTCTATATTAAGGTATTCCAATCAGTCCTTTCATCGGCATCCGAGGCAGCCCCATCGAAGATCCTGGAAATGAGCTACTATACGCCCGCCAACGCCGTTATGGCCGGGAAAGCCGTGGGCAGCGTACTGACCGTAACATTCCTGCTCAGTGGACAAGAGCACATGGGTATCAATGGAGGCCCGGTGTTCCAATTCAGCGAGGCCATATCTCTGTGTGTCCATTGTAAAACCCAAGAGGAAGTGGATGGATTCTGGTATGGTCTGTCCGATGGAGGCGACCCCAGCGCCCAACAATGCGGCTGGTTAAAAGATAAGTTCGGCGTCTCGTGGCAGATCATCCCTGACGTGCTCCTGGAATTGATGAGCGATGCCAATCCTGAAAAAGCACAACGGGTAGTACAGGCCATGCTCTCCATGAAGAAGCTAGATATTTCGCTGTTGAAACATGCCTATGAAGGGTAATGATGAATTGTTCTATCTACTTTGAAATCCAAGCCGATGAACCCAACCGAGCCATCAATTTCTACAAAACCGTCTTTGGATGGCGTTTTGAAAGGGCGAGCGAAGGACTGCCCATCGCCTATTGGCGCATTGATACGGGGGAAGCGGTCGGAGGAGGCGGCCTGCTTCAACGTCCGGCGCAACCACCGCCCCAAGAGTGTGGAACAAACGCCTTTGTTTGCTCTTTTGAAGTGGACAGCATCGACGAGGTAACCAAAACGGTCCTCGCCCATGGAGGGCAGATCGCATTGCCTGCATTTGACGTGAAAGGCAGGGGAAGGCAGGGATATTTTCTCGATACCGAGGGCAACACATTCGGGGTTTTCCAGATAGACCCGTCCGTCGAATAAGTGAGTAATCCGTTCCTAACCCCCGAACCCGATCCGAAACTGTTGCCAGTCCAAAGAAAAAGCCCTCCGGGTATTCCCGGAGGGCAAACAATAGAGCCGGCAACGACCTACTCTCCCACGCAGTTACCCGCGCAGTACCATGGGCGCTGGTGGGCTTAACTTCCGTGTTCGGAATGGGAACGGGTGTGGCCCCACCGCCATAGTCACCGGCAAAACCTTGAACAGTGAATGCAAGGGGGTCGCGTGACGCCAAATCACGTAGCGCACGGACCTCATTGACCGTTTTAGTCCAAACTCACATGTTTTGCGGCATGTGAGTATAATTAAGGCCAAGCCTCACGGGCTATTAGTACCGGTAAGCTCAACACATCGCTGCGCTTACACTTCCGGCCTATCAACCTGGTTATCTTCCAGGGCCCTACAGGGACTAAGTCCAGGGAGATCTTATCTTGGGATGGGCTTCGTGCTTAGATGCTTTCAGCGCTTATCCCTGCCGAACATAGCTACCCGGCTATGCCACTGGCGTGACAACCGGAACACCATAGGTTCGTCCACCCCGGTCCTCTCGTACTAGGGGCAGCTTCCCTCAAATCTCCTACGCCCACAAAGGATAGGGACCGAACTGTCTCACGACGTTCTAAACCCAGCTCGCGTGCCTCTTTAATCGGCGAACAGACG
>PWNM01000507.1 GCA_003557825.1 Candidatus Hydrogenedentota bacterium
AGGCTTCGACAAGGGCATCTTCGAATTGCCGGGTGACCATGGTATTCGACCGTGGCTCACACAGTACCCGCAGTCGGCTTTCGGGCCACCTTTGTCGAGCGGCGGCGATGGTTTCGGCCACGGCCGTGGGATGATGGGCAAAGTCATCAATGAAAGGAATACCCTGGGCCTCGTGAAAAATTTCCATCCGGCGACGAACACCGGGAAAGGTCCGCAGACCATCCTGCATGCCGTCGAGGGAAGCGCCAAGTACATCCGCCACAGCAAGGGCAGCGGCAGCGTTCTGAAGGTTATGGCGTCCAACCAAGGATGCTTCGAAGGTCGCCCAAGGAACGCCGCGACGATGAACGGCCATACAGGTCTTTCCTGCTTGATGGTGGATGGACGCAATACAATAATTAGCGGATTCATGAAAACCATAAGTCAATACAGGGCAAAAGGCATGGGTATTCAGCGCCATCGCCCCGGGAGAATCGGCGCACAGGATAAGCCGGCCCGACGAGGGGATCTGACGCAGCATCCAACGAAAGGCTTGTTCTATGGCCTCGAGATCACGGTAGATATCGCCATGGTCATATTCTAGTGAGGTTACCACGGCAATCTCAGGAAGATAGTGAAAGAACTTGGCACGCTTATCGAAAAAGGCGGTGTCGTACTCGTCGCCTTCGATCACAAAGGGGGTCCCGGGCCGGCCTAGCCGCGCCGAATGGGAAAAGCCAAAAGGCTGCCCACCGATAAGGTAGCCAGGGTCAAGACCGGCCCGATCGAGAAGCCAGGCGGTAAGAGCGGTGGTGCTGGTTTTACCATGGGTACCACAAATGGCTACGGACCGTCGAGTACGTAAGACTGCGTCTTTGATCCATTCGGGTAGGCTAATATAGTGCAACCGACGATCAAGAACCGTCTCGACCTCGGGATTACCCCGGCTCAACACATTGCCAATGATGACGCGGTCCGGACCCCAATCCAGATTCTTGGCACGATATCCCTTTGCAACGGGTATGCCCAGGGCGGCAACCATCTCAGATGTGGGCGGGTAAAGGGGGTTGTCGCTGCCATGCACCTCCCATCCCGCCTCGATGGCCAACCGTGCCCCGGCCACCATGGCTGTACCACCAATACCGCAAAAATGAACCCGTGGGGGGGCATGCATCTCACCATTCATACAACGTTATCCTTGTTTCTGACCGCGATTTCGTCGCATACTCCTGAACCGAAACCATCGCGAGAACCTTGAAGGCCACTGGGCAGTCGATGGTACTGCACGGTCTTTGGTTGGTCAAGTTTTCCAGCCACCTGGCGAAGGAAGTACCATAAGATGGTAAGGGGATCCAATTTATTGCCTTTCGGCGTCACATATGGCACACTGGCGCGGCATTTGCCACAGTAAAATGGAAAGGAAAGAGAGTTATGCCGAGTCTAGTGCAGCGCTATGCAAGGGAAGTCGAGCAGTTTATCACCGTATGCCACACCTTGGCAGAACGGTTGTATGTGACGGGTCATGGGGGCAACCTGGCCTGGCGGCTTGATGAGGACCTAATTCTAATCACACCGACCCAGGTCAACAAAGGTGATGTCACCCCAGACAAGGTGGTGTTTGTCACCATGCAGGGCGAGACTATCGAGGGTAGCTACCGTCCCACGGGCGAGACGCCCATGTATCTGAATTTTTTCCGGGAACGACCGGATATTGTTTCGGTGATCCATTGCCATCCACCGAAAACCGGCGCCTTTGCCATTTTGGAAGGTGAGAACTGGTTGATGCGGCCTATGTACCCGGAGACAACGACTGAAGTGGGGCCTGTGCCGCTGGTTCCGTATGGCGAGCCTCTCACCCAGCGTCTGGCCGATAACTTTTTGCCCTACCTTCGGAAATACAACGCTTTTCTTATGGAAAATCATGGGCTGGTCATCATGACACGGCAGGGCATCGATTGGACCCTGATGATGACGGAATTGCTCGAGCAGACCTCGGACTCCCTGCTGGCGGCATTGGCCGTGGGCGGAATCAAGGAGCTGAGCGTTGAGGATGTCCGAAACTTGGACAACATCCTTAAAACACGTGATCTGCCTCTGTTTGGCGCGCCGGGGGTCAACACGTCCCTAGTGGATCTATACTTTCCGGAATAAGGACAACGGATCCGGAGTTGCCCTGAACGGTATTGAAACGCATAATAGGGTCAAAACACGGTTTGCATAAACAACGTCGGAGAGGAATAGGTATGCGCATGGTCTTTTTTACGGGGTTGATGCTGTTTGCTGTTATGCTGCTCGGAGCCCTTTTCATCTATCAGACGGTCCATGTGAATGCGGCATCGAGAGTGCCCGATACGCTTGAACCCCAATCACCTTTTGACGGTCCGCGGGCCTATCAGGACCTTGAAATCGTGGTGGGATTCGGGCCTCGGCCGTCGGGTTCGGAGGCACTCGAGGAATGCCGAGCCTACATCATCGGCGAGCTTGAAAAAGCCGGACTCGAGGTACACCAACATGCTTTTAAGGCCGATACTCCGTTGGGTCCCAAACCGATGGTGAACATCGTGGGCGTGGTAGAAGGAACGGAGCCGGGGATTATCATCCTGGGCAACCATTACGAGACCAAGTACTATACCGATTTCGAGTTTGTTGGGGCGAATGACGGGGGGTCGACGACCGCTTGGATGATCGAGATGGCCCGTGTGATGGGTCCAACCCGCGAAGGCCGGAGTCTGTGGTTATTGTTTTTCGATGGCGAGGAAGCCTTTGTGGAATGGACCGAAGAAGACAGTCTTTACGGCAGCCGCGAGTTCGTTGAATACCTGGAGCAAGCCGGAAGACTGGTCGATGTTCACGCCATGATCAACGTGGACATGATCGGCGACTGCTATCTGACCATCACGCGGGACCGGGGGGCGCCATCCTGGCTCGAGGCGATTATTTGGGATCAGGCGAAGGAACTCGGATACGGCCAGTACTTTCTGCCGACAAGCAAGCTGATCTCCGATGACCACATTCCTTTTCGTCGTAGGGGGATACCCGCCATTAACATCATCGATTTTATGTATGGCGGTTCGCCGCTGGAACATCGGCGAAATTGGCATACCGAAAGGGACACGATCGATAGGGTCTGCGCCTCGAGTCTTCAGATTGTGGGGGATGTCATCTATCATGCCCTGCCCAAGGTCGAGGCTCAGCTTGCGCTTGAATAGCCCTCGACCGGGGATCTTAAAACGCCGGCTTTGGTTGCAGCCTTTATGAGTCCTGGTCTATGATGCAGCGGGCCGTATGACAGGCATGGGGAATATACTGCCATGAATAACGCCACCTTTGATACCGGCAATCGTACGTCGTGGGTTGATGCCGTGGATCCCGACGAATTGCGCCGAATAGTGGATGCATTGTATCGGGTTCATCAGTTTGTTTCATGTATAACCGATCTGGACACGCTGCTCGAGCGGATCATGGTGGAG
>PWNM01000449.1 GCA_003557825.1 Candidatus Hydrogenedentota bacterium
CGAATCATGTCGCGCTTTCGATCAGTTGGTCCCAAGGGAGATCGACTCTGGCTCCGAAGTTCAAAATAGGTCCAGACCAGATGCAACGGGGCGTAGTGAGGCTAGTCGAGGTCGGCAATGTAAGCCGTTTGAAGGGCGCCTCATTCTGAGCCAATGGCCCGTTTTCAAGATAGAAAAAGCCTTGGAGACCTAGAAGAAATGCGAGGACATTTTGATAGATATCATGACGCTCAGACAGCCTATGGACCGCATAACTCATCGGGAAATACGCCAAAATGGATCTGTTCCGCACTACCGCACTAATGACGCATAACAACGCTGAAAATGGCCTCCTCTGATACTTATCGGGGAGTCATACAGCTCCTGGACCCATATGAACCGCTTTTCATTGCGCTTCATAATGAAACCAATGGGTTCTGTGTTCTAAATTGCACGGGCAATACCGACCACAGGGGTGAAGGGAGCATAGACGGTTGCGATTTGGGCAAATCCGCAACGGTCTCCTTTGTGCACCGGCAGTTGCAACGCATAGCGGACCTGTTATTGTTGCAATATCGACGTGGAGAAGGGCGAACGAACGAGTCCTTGTCCCATTTCGACGAATTCCCGCAAAAAGCAGAAAGTACGAATGGATCGAGTACAGGTCACATGACAGGGCCTTTTTGTACAAATTTGTACGCTTAGGCATTGTCCAAGGTCTGTCCTATGGCGGTTATCACGGTTTCAAGGGTCTTGATGCGGGCGTGCGGTTTATCGTCGCCTTCGACAATGGTCCATGGCGCGTCGGGAGTTGAGGTCCGTTCGATCATGTCGGAGACCGCCTGCCAGTAGGCATCCCACCGCTCCCGGTTGCGCCAGTCCTCGTCGGTAATCTTCCATTCCTTGTGAGGAGTTTCCTCACGCGACTTGAACCGGTTCAACTGCTCGTCCTTGGAAATATGCATCCAAAACTTAACGATGACCATTCCGAACTGGGCCAGCTCTTGTTCGAACTCGTTGATTTCGCGGTAGGCCCGTTGCCACTCTTCGGGGGTCGCAAAGCCCTCGACCCGTTCGACCAGTACGCGACCATACCAACTTCGATCAAAGATGGTCAGGTGGCCCGCCTTGGGGATATTTCGCCAGAAACGCCACAGGTAATGATGGTGTTTTTCCTCGCCCTCGGGAGCGCCATAGGGAGCCACCTCGAAGCCGCGCGGGTCCAGATCGCGCACCATCCGGCGAATACACCCTCCTTTGCCGGCAGCATCCCAACCCTCAAAAACAATCATGGCGGGAATCCGCTCCACATACATGCGGTGCTCGATACGGTGCAGTTCCTTTTGAAGGTCTCGAAGTTGATCACGGTAGGTGTCGCGGGCGATGCTTAACGAGAGGTCGACTCGGTCCAGCGGGCTCGTCCGTCGATTCGGTAGGTGTACTTCAGCAATGGGAGCCGGTTCGGAGTGTTTACGGGTGAGCGCATTCTCCATAGCCGCGGCTACCGTCTCACCAATCCGGACATGGGCATAACGTCGATCATGGGCCGGGATCACCGTCCAGGGGGCCGACGCCGTCGAGGTCTCCCGCAGCATATCTTCCACGGCATCTGTAAACCTGTCGTACCGCTTGTGCCGTTTGCGGTCCATAGCGCTCACTCGCCACGCTGTTACGGGATCGTCTGCGAGTTTCTTGAATCGCTTCTTTTGCTCTTTCTTGCTGATGTGAAGCCAGAACTTGATTACAACCGCGTGGTCGTCGACCAACTGACGCTCGAAGGTGCGAATCCTCTGATAGGCGTCCGCCCAACTCTGATCCCCCTTTGAGGCAAAAACCCGGTCGTCAAGGACTTGGCTATACCAACTCCGGTCATACAGGGCAATTCGCCCGTGCGGCGGAAGCAACTGCCAGTAACGCCACATGGGGGGCCGCATAATCGCATCTTCCGTGGGAGGACCCGGCTTATGCACCTTGTAGCCCCGGGGGTCCAGGCCACGAAGGAGCCGTCCGATGGCGGTGCCTTTACCAGAAGCATCCCATCCCTCAAAGACAATGATAACGGGGATTTCGGCGTCCAATAGCCGACGTTGCAGTTCCGCTAAGCGCAGGTCCAACGGGTCAGCAATCCCTTTGTATTCGGCCTTCGTTAGTTTGGCCTTCAGATCAACGGTTTCAAGCATGGAGCTTCCTTTCCTTGAAGTCGCTACGGGGACGGTACTTACCACGCGGCATGAAACGCCTCGAGTAGCGATACTGCCTCGCGATAGTAGGTTGGCGCCACATCCGGTCCTGCTGAGTTCACTTCACCATAGGGCGGACGTTCTCGGCCATAGGTATGGGGCGGTTTGGTGTCCCACTGGCTTTTCGGAATGATATAACCAATCTCATCGTTGGCCAGGTTGATAACAAGGTTCATACGCCCTCGCATAAACGACCGCAACCCCGGGTATTCGATGGGCTCCGTCAATCCAAAGTCGTTTCCTTCGGGAGCCTCGACACACCCCTCGACGATTTCGGGATACAATTCACCTGGACAAGTCAGAATCTCAACATCCCCGATGCGGATAACATTGATCTCGCTGCGGGCCTTGCCGCCCCAATAATAGCCCGGATGGACCAGCCCCAACATGATAGCGTATTTATACATGCCTTCGATGGGAGCCAGGAAGGTCCGCGCGGCAACGCCCACTTTGGAACGAGTCTCCCGCCAGGCCTCCTCGCCACGGAGGGCCTCAGCCACCACAATGGCCACGTTATACCCAAGGGCTTCGGCCTTCTCGAAGGAGTTTTCCGATATCACGCCGCTCCCGTCACGTAGAGGCACCTCGAGTCCGATAGGAGTCATCAAACCGCCTAGACTCCCCTGAAAATACAGGGCCATACCGCCAAAACCGTCGATCCCGCTTGGCTCGGGTACGCCCTCTTCCAGACCCAACCGCAGATAGTGGGGAAAGTCCGATGACACCAGATTGTTTCGACTTGTCACCGCCTCCGGGTGGTTGCCCCAGGTAACCACTGTGGCGATCGTTTCGTCGGTTCCGGGGCGCACAAAGCGCATCGCCCCGATGCGCCGATCAAAGCATTGGGGATCCCGCGTATCCCGAACGAATCCTTCCGGTTCGACGATTGCCTCGGCGGCGATCATTTCGGCCGGCTCCAGAGCCCGTATCGATTCCTCGACCGCTTCCCGGGTCATCTCCAGTACATGATTCAGGTAATCATGATCGAAATCCTGAAAAACCGGATTCCGGCTCCAGATCCCCATTGTGTCCGGCGCATGGTGGGTATGGGTAGCGGAAAACATAACATGGTCAATGCCAAGCTCCGGATCCAGCGCTTTGCGCACCGAGATGTACCGATCATGGAAGATGCCTATGCTGTCGAGGGTGACCATCACCACCGTGACGCCATTGTTTCGGAACGCAATCGCACGCGTCCATAGCGGATCATGGATTCCGGCGGCG
>PWNM01000356.1 GCA_003557825.1 Candidatus Hydrogenedentota bacterium
CGCAGGATCCGCAAGATATTCTGGTTACATATTCGCTCGGATCCTGTGTGGGGCTCTCGTTGTACGATCCGGTTGCTGAGGTGGGCGGGTTGATCCATTGCATGCTGCCCCTGTCGCGCATAGATCCGGAAAAAGCAACGGTCAAACCCTGCATGTTTACCGATACTGGTGTTCCCAAGTTGATCCAGGCTATGCTAGACTTGGGCGGAAGCCGGAAGCGGTTGGTGGCCAAAGTCGCCGGGGGCGGCGCACCTTTGAAAGACAATGGCGTTTTTAAAATCGGGGAGCGGAACTACACCGTCTTGCGGAAGATCCTTTGGAAAAATGAAATTCTGATTGCCGCGGATGATGTGGGAGGGACGATTGCCCGAACGATGTATCTTTACATGGAGTCCGGAACGACCACCGTGAAGTCTGGCGGACAGGAGAGAGAGCTGTGAGTACCCGCGACGCAATCCTCGAACAAGTCCGAACCGTGCCCTCATTACCGGCATCGGCCATTCAAGCATTGCACATCGCCCAGGACGACAACGCATCCATCGGCGAACTCCAGAAAGTAATCGAACACGATCCGGCGTTGGCGTCAAATCTTCTACGTATGGCCAACTCGGCCTATTACCGGGGCCATGGGGAGATCGCGACCGTTCGTGACGCCGTGGTGCGTCTCGGAACCAAAACCATTCTCGATCTGATTCTCGGTAGCGCCATTGCCCCGGTTGCGCGCAGGCCTGTCAGCGGATATGACTTACCCGCCAACGCCTTGTTACGCCATGCGATAGCTGTGGCTATCGGCGCCGACCGTCTCGGCGGCCATGGAGGGGGCCAAGTACCCCCTTATACCTATACCGCCGGCCTGCTCCATGATCTCGGAAAAGTCGTCCTGGGCTCGTTTCTCGAAATCGATGGAGCCGCCATCCGCCGGTTGGCCTTCGACGAGGGATTGTCTTTCGAACAAGCCGAACAGGACATTCTGGGCATCGACCATGCGGAAGTGGGGGCTATTTTGCTCAGTGAATGGAATGTGCCGGAACCTATCGTGGCCGCTGTGCGGTGGCACCATGAGCCGGAGCGCAACAAGACGGGCGATCAACGGGCCGTGGATTTGGTTCACATCGCCAATATCGTGGTCCTGTCGGGTGGTTTGGGCATGGGGTCGGAGGGACTCAACTATGCCGTATCCCATGATGCGCTCCAACGTCTGGCCATGACCACCGCGATCGCCGAAGCCGTTATCGGCACGGTTGTGTTCGATTTGACTGAAGTTGAAAACCTGCTCCAAGGGGTTGAAGGAGGCCCATTCGAATGGCACTGAATATACTCGTGGTCGATGATTCCAAAACGGTCCGATCGGTCATCGCCAAGACGCTGGAAATGGCGCAAGTTCCGGTCGACAACCTCTATATGGCCGCCAACGGAAAAGAGGCCCTCGAGATCCTCGGCGAAAACTGGGTGGACCTCGTGTTCTCCGACATCAACATGCCGGTAATGGGCGGAGTCGAGATGATCGAACGCATGCACGAAGACGATGTGCTCCGGAGCATTCCCGTCATTGTGGTCTCGACCGAGGGTAGCTCGACGCGCATCGAGCAACTCAAACAAAAGGGAGTGAGCGCCTACATTCGCAAGCCGTTCACGCCCGAGCTGATCCGGAATGTGGTGGACGATGTGGTAGGAGGGGGGAACCAATGAACGGGAATCCCAATGATGTGGTCTTTCGTGTTTTTTGTGAAGTCATCGAGCAGATGGCGTTCATGTTCGGCGAGGAACTGGAAACCGAGGCAGCCGAACCGGTATCCGAGGCGTTGTGTGCCCGAATGACCTTCGAGGGTCCCATGTCGGGTTCCATGCTGTTGGCCGTTCCCGACGCCATGTGTCCCGTGCTGGCCGAAAACATCCTTGGACTCGAGCCCGACGACGAGGAGGTTATGGAAAAGGCTCGAGATGCCCTTAACGAAGTGCTCAATGTCACCTGCGGTAACGTGCTCACTTCCCTGGCCGGCGAGGAGCCTGTTTTTGATCTGACCGTACCCGAGGCCGCTACCATTGATAGCGACGAATGGCAGGCGTTGGCAACGGATCCCAATACGGTAGCCGTCCAGGTCGACGAGTTCCCCGCATTGCTTCGTATTTCCCTCAATAGTTCGGAGAAATAATGCTGTGGCGAATGGAGTCTTCCAGGGGAGCGACCGGCCGATTCGCGTGCTGATTGTTGATGATTCGGCATTGGTACGCAAAATTTTCGCCCAGGAACTGGCCAAAGATCCGTCTATCGACGTGGTCGGAACCGCCCCGGATCCCTATGTCGCACGCGACAAAATCGTCCAGCTTGAACCCCATGTGGTCACCCTGGATGTAGAAATGCCGCGGATGGATGGTTTGACCTTTCTGCGTAAGCTTATGCGCCATTATCCGTTGCCGGTTATCGTCGTGTCCTCTCTGACGGAAAAAGGGGGGGAACTGGCCCTCGAAGCTCTCGATGCCGGCGCGGTGGATGTTATGTGCAAACCGGGCTCAGCTTATTCGGTAGGGGATATGTCCGTCGAACTGGTGGACAAGATCAAGGCGGCGGCCCGTGTCCAGGTGGCTCGTCGCGATGGGCAAGCTGGTTCCCGAATGAAGCCCGCTCAACAGCAGCTTTCGCTTACCCGCACGACCAATCGGGTTGTGGCGATTGGCGCCTCGACGGGGGGGACGGAAGCCTTGACCCAGCTGCTCACGGCCATGCCCGCCAACGCGCCGGGAATTGTTATCGTGCAGCACATGCCCGAGCATTTCACCAAATCTTTTGCCCAACGGCTTGATGAGCTCTGCAACATTGAGGTAAAAGAAGCCGAACACAACGACCGCATCACGCCCGGACGAGCCCTTATCGCTCCGGGCAACTATCACATGCTCGTGAAGCGATCCGGGGCTGTCTACTATGTCGAGGTCAAGTCGGGCCCCTTGGGATCCCGCCATCGACCGTCGGTCGATGTGCTGTTCAAATCCATGGCCCGATATGCCGGACGCAACGCCGTCGGCGTGATCATGACCGGCATGGGAGCGGACGGCGCGGATGGACTCAAGGAAATGCGCGATCAGGGGGCAGACACCATCGCCCAGGACGAGAGCACCTGTGTTGTTTTCGGCATGCCCAAAGAGGCCATTGCCCGGGGTGGCGTGGGACAGGTCGCCCCGTTGGGCCAGATCGCCCGTAAGATCCTGGATTTGGTCTAGTTAAGGGGGTGTTGTTGACAATCCGGCATGGGTCTCTTAGACTCAGCCCGTAAACCGCAGACCGTACCGGATGGAAGAAGTGCATGGATCGAACAGCAATCAGGCGTCGGATCGAACAGCTTACCGAGCTGCCGGTCCATTCCCATGTCCTGGGCGCGGCGTTGACCGCGTTCCAGCGGGGACGTTTTGATGCGGTCGGTCTTGCTCAGCTTGTTTTTC
>PWNM01000372.1 GCA_003557825.1 Candidatus Hydrogenedentota bacterium
CGTTGGAACGGTTTTGGGGGTCGGGTTCCAATCGTTGGAAGATTCGGCGTGTGTACGGGAAAAGCCCGGGATGGCTTTTCCAGAGGCTGGAAGGAGTCAGGATTGATTGACAAAGTCATTCGCCGCGGTGGGGAGACGACGAGATCACCCGACGAGTCTGCGAGGAGGGAAGCTCGACGCGGGGGCGGGTGGCCCGGCCCCCCTTTTTTGTGCATTCTCCAAGGCTGAAACAACACCCAAACGCCAATGAGTCTCTATCTTCTGTCGTTCGGAAGTTCGATAATGAATTCGGGAGGTATGTCGGCAAGGACATGGATTGCGCGCTGTGATTCGTACTTTTCCAGAAAGAGATGCTCCGACATATACGCCCGGAGCAGTTCTCGAGCGTAGCCGGCGAGAAGATCGCCCTCAGTCTCTTCCCCTTTAATCCAGTTGAAGGGAAGCCGACATGAAATAATCAATGGCATGGTTATTGCCTGAAGCTCCTGCCATCGACGCGTGCCTGCTTCGCCCAACAAATAAGACATCTTCTCCATGAAGTGACTGCCTGAGCAATAGTGCTCAAAGGGCAAAAAGCTGAGGCCAACGGTGCCGCCGTACCAGTCATTCAGATAGTGCGACAAGCCGAAGTTAGTCAAAGCGCACCTAAAAGCAGCCTCCCAACCATCCAGCATGCCGTAGCACTCTTTGGCGAGGTCGCGCAACCGATCTTCACTTGTTGTCCACAGACCATTCTGACGATAGCTTCCCGGCTGTAGCGGGCGACAACAGTGATACGCGATACACCCGCCATAATGAACAGTTATACACTGTATAGTCCGGTCGCGCAGATCACAGACAAGCGGATCAGTCGTTTCGGGATGGTCCAGCTCCCGGTACAGACCCACGGGGTCAGTAATATCGACTGGCATCGTTTCAGCGAGCCAGTCGTTTAGCCATGTAGATGAGTCCCCTATGTTGAGGTCATTCGTCATATGATCCCGAGAGAAGTAGGGTATCTTCCGTCATGGACCATAGCCCTCTCCTGTAGGCACATTCTCAAACACCTTCAACGCATCCGCACGCGACAGCACGGTGTCGTACAGGCCGATGTCCTCGCCTTCGTGCTTGTTGATCCCGGTATATTCAAGGCTGGCATCCTCGTAACGCTTGAATTTGTATACCGCATCGTTCATCAGGCCGCTGTTGAACACGTTCAGGCTGACCAGCAATTCGAAGTCCTTTACGGTCAGGCCGGTGACCTTCTTGAACAGGCCGGGTTCAAGTTGGGTGATCACGTCCTTCAGGGATCGCTCGCGGTAGTCGGTCAGGTACATGAAGATCGGAACCCGCGTGGCAAACTTGATGAGCTTATCCCGAATCTGCTTCCGCAGGCTCTTGTATTCCTTCTCTTCCTCGGAAAGCTCCTTTTTCTCTTTTTCTGTGATCTCTTCGTCGTTGGCCTCCTTGCGGGCCTTCTTGACGGCTTCGGACTTGTTGATGATGGTCTCGATGTCCTGATTGAGATTGCGGAACCCTTCGATGCTCATGAGGGCGTCCATCGCCTTCTCGTTGTCCATAAGGCGGCGTAAGGTGTCGTTATCCACATTGACGAGCAGGGCGCTTTCCCAGCGCCGCGCCAGCAGGGTGGCCGTGGTGCCGCTCATGGCCATGTCGAGAATGCCGGCGGCGTCTATCTGCTTCATGGAACTGCC
This sequence comes from Candidatus Hydrogenedentota bacterium, assembly GCA_003557825.1. Taxonomy (GTDB): domain Bacteria; phylum Hydrogenedentota; class Hydrogenedentia; order Hydrogenedentales; family SLHB01; genus PWNM01. The sequence goes on from PWNM01000372.1 coordinate 1,695, forward strand.
GTCGTAGGCCAGTACGGGCAGGAAGCTGATGAACTCCTCGACTTTCTTTTCCGGGTTGGTTTCGTTGACGTTCAACCGGCAACTGTAGTCGGCGATCTGGCGCAGGGCCCGGTCGGGGGCAAAGTCGAAGACGTAGCACTCCTCCTTGATGACCTGCTCGGCGTTCGGGGACGCGCCGTCCGGGTTGCGGGCCGTCCAGGGCGATTGCACCCGAAAGGCGGCTTGAAAATAGGTCTCAGGGGTGGACGAGTTGCGTAGCATCAAAATCCCCGTCCATGGTTTTACCGTCACGCCGGTAGTCAGTTTGCCGCAGGATAGAGTGATGGTCTTGGATGTGAGCGGATCGTCCATCGCCTCCAGCACCGGGTCCAGGGCGTCTACACCAATGCCGGCGGCGCTACCCGCCGCGACGATGACATTGTAATCGCGGTAGAATCGGTTCTGCTTTTTCTCCATCAGGTTACGCATGGCATGACAGGCGGCGACGCTGGGCAAAAACCAAAAGGAATGCGAAAGCACACCCAGCAGCCGCGCATCGGAAAACGGCAAAGGAGGCTTCTGCGCGCCGAGTTTCAGATTGTCCACGCTGGCCGGCGTGAACGCGCCGCGAATCAGGTCCAGCCATTTCTGGACTTTGTCCTCGTATTTGAACTTCGCCAGAACGCCGACGCCCTCGGCGGAGAAGAATACATTCAAATCGAACTCGTTGAACTCGCCCTGCATGGCGACCTCGCGGATCGCATCCGGCAGTTGGTAGGTCAAGAGCACCATCCGGGGCAAGGCGGTGTACGGGTTATGCGGATATTTCCAGTCCCGTTTGGCTCGCTGCTCGTCGGAATAGGTCCAGTTAAAGATTTGTTCCTCGATGAACTCGCCCGATGCAATGGCCCGGAACGGCGTGCCGGACAGGTAGAGATAGCCGTCCGTGGTAATCGGCATGATGTCTTCAATTTCCTCGTCGCGCTCCTTCAGAAACTCTGCCGCCTGCCCCGCGCCAAACTCGGCTTCCTTCTTATCCTCCGCCTCGAAAAGCTCCTTCGCATTCTCGCGCCATGCTCCGTAGTGGTATTCATCCAGAATCACGCAATCCCAATTCGTCGAATGGACCCATTCGTTTTTGGTCTTGATTCCGCCCGTACTCGGATTCCGGCCCAGATAATCCTGAAACGAGCCGAAACAAACGAAGGGCTTCTTCTTGTTTACCTCCTCGTAGGTCAGTCCGCCGGGCTTGATGAACTGCCACCCCTTGAAATCCACATGGCATTTCAGATCCTCTTCCCACGCGCTTTGGACGGCAGGCTTGAAGGTCAGGACCAGCACTTTCTTCCATCCCATCTTCTTCGCTAACTGGTAGGCGGCAAAGGTCTTCCCGAACCGCATCTTGGCGTTCCACAGAAAGTGCGGCGGCTTCTTTCCGTTGCTCTTATCCTTGCGCCAACTGGCGAAATAGGCGGCCGTTTTCTCGACCGCCTCGACCTGTTCCGGGCGCATCGTGAAATCCAGCGACCGGTTTTCTTCGTTCAGTTGCCCCGTACTCACGGCAATGATCGCCGCCTTTACCTGATCGACCGTGCAGCGGAACCATTCGCCGTCGGGGTTTTTGATACCATTGAGACGCAGCATCCGGTGAACGTCGTGATCGGTGAACACCGTTCCGTCATTACGCATGGCGGATTCTTCCAGAACAATTCGGTACGGCTGCTTGCCGGGTTTCTTCGTCGGGTACTGCTGGGCGACAC
>PWNM01000557.1 GCA_003557825.1 Candidatus Hydrogenedentota bacterium
CATTGTCAATGCGCCCAATATGAGCGTGGGGGTGAACCTGCTGTTCAAACTCACCAGCCAGATTGCGTCGGTCCTCGGGCTCGACTACAACGTCGAGGTCGTCGAGATCCACCACAATCAGAAGAAAGACAGCCCGAGCGGTACGGCGGTACGCCTGGGCGAGCGCGCCGCAGAGGCGCTGGGACTCGACTATGCGAAAGACACGGTCCACGGCCGGGAAGGCCAGGTGGGCGAACGTCCCGAGGGCGAGATCGGCATGCATGCGGTGCGCGGCGGGGATGTGACGGGCGACCACACGGTGTATTTCCTGGGCAAAGGCGAGCGGATCGAGCTGACCCACCGCGCCCATAGCCGCGACACCTTCGCACAAGGGGCTCTTCGGGCGGCCCGCTTTGCCGCGGAAGCCGCGCCGGGACTCTATGACATGCAGGATGTGCTTGGTTTGAAATAAGCCGTGTTGGGAGGGGAAGTGCGCTGTGGGGGCGGATATCATACGTTGGCGTAGATTTGTGATTTTGGCGCTGTTGCTGGCCCTGGCGCTTGGGTGCGCCGATGCGCCGCCGGTAGCGCACGGCGTCCGACCGTCTGATGCGGAACCGGCGTCTTCCATTGCGGACGAAGGCCGCCTGCTCGATATCAACCGGGCCACAGCATCGGAACTGGAAGCCTTGCCGGGTATCGGACCGGTCCTGTCGGAACGGATCGTCGAAGGACGGCCCTATGAAGCCATCGAGGATCTGCTTCGAGTTTCGGGCATTGGCCCGGCCCGGTTCGAGGCCATCGAGGGGCTGGTCACCGTCGGGCCGCTGGACGACCTCCCGGCACCGGCGGTACCGCTGGAGCCTACGCCCGATGAAACGGGACCCCATGTTTATGCGGGCATCCCCCGGGCCAATGGGTATCCATACGAAATCACCGTTTTGCGGAATACGGGCTACAAAGTGGGGTATTGCGAAGAGCGCCGGAACCCTGTCTGGGTCAGCTACCGCGTGTTCCATGTCGAGGATCCGGAAAGCCACCCCCGGCCGAGCCGGTTTCGTATCGATGACCGGACCGAATCGCGGGTCTCCCATGATTGCTACACCCACTCGGGATTCGACCGAGGCCACATGGCTCCCAACTACGCTATTGTGACCCGATACGGCATCGAGGCCCAGCGCGAGACCTTTCTCATGTCCAACATCAGCCCCCAGACGCCGACGCTCAACCGGCAAACCTGGCAGCGGCTGGAGGCGCAGATCGCCAACGCATACGCCGAACGATACGGCCAGGTGTGGGTCAAGATTGGCCCCATTTTCGGTACGCCCGGAGAATGGCTCGACTCAGGCGTCAAAATACCGGACCGTTTCTATGCGATTATTGTGAAAGAGCGGGATGGCGAACCCCGGGCCTTGGCCTTTATCATACCCCAGGATGTGCAGGGCGATGAGGACCTGGCCGGATTCCTAACGTCGATCAACGCCATCGAGAACATGACGGGACTGGATTTTTTGCATGAACTGGACGACGCCCTCGAAGAACACCTGGAAAGCGGGGTGGCTGCCGCGCCTTGGTGATCCGGGGCGATTGTGGCTGATGCCATGAGCGGCCCGCTGGAACGCCGTCCGATCGACGAACTCCGGGGCTGGATCCTCTGGGGAACCATCGTAGTCTGCGCCCCGGTCTTCTCCCATCGGTTCGCGTCTTTTCAACACCCCAAAGAGCTGGCGCTGACCATAGGGTTGGTGTTGGCGGCGGGCACGGTGGTCTGGCGGGGGAGGTTGTCCGGCGGAGGCATCCGCGCCTTCTGGCCGCTTTGGGCCTTTCTGGCCTTCGCGGCCGCGGTTCATATTTGGGGAGAACAGGCGTCCCTTCGGGAGGCGGCCATCGCCGAGACGGTCCGGCTGGCGCTATTTCCTTTGGCAGGCGCCTTGATATTTGACCTGGCGGCACGTCCCCGTTGGCGCGAGCGCTTTACGGACGCATTCCTCCTCTCCACCCTGATAACGGCGGCGTTGGCCCTGGGACAATATGCCGGGCTCCTCACGACATGGTTTCCCGAATTTCCCGGTTATACCCAGCGCATGTACTCGGTCTTCGGCAACCAAGACGACTTGGGCGGGTATCTGGCCATGGGGGTCTCGGTAGCCGGCTCCCGGTTTCTCGCGCGACGGCGGAGGCCCTGGGCGGCGTTGCTTGCTTTGGTCCCGCTCTTGATGGCGCTGATGCTGTCCGGATCGCGCTCGGCCTGGATGGCGACGGCGGCGGGACTTGTGATGGTGATCCCGTTGACCCGGCAAGGGATACGGCGTGCGGCGACGGTGGGCGTCTTGGGCGTGGCCCTGGCGACGGCCGTGTGGCGCGTCGAGCCGGAGTATATCGAAGAACGAGTGATGAGCGCCGTGCGCATGGATAGCGAAGGCATTCGGGCCCGGCTGTGGTTCTGGGACGGAGCCCTTCGGATGATTCAGGACCATCCTGCGGCGGGCGTCGGCCCGGGCAACTATGCCTATTGGAGCCCCCGATATCAGGGCGAGGCCTTGGCGGCTCCCGGCGGCGAAACCCATTTCCACAATGAAGTTCATACGCGGCGAGCCCATAGCGACTATCTCGAAGCCCTGGCGGCGGGCGGGGCCATCGGTGCGGCGCTGCTGTTGCTGATGCTGCTACGGCTGGTACGGCGACGGGGCTGGGCCTGGGGACCTTTGGCGGCGCTGCTGGTGTTCTCTCTGTTCAACTCGGCCAAGGACAGCGCCCCCCATATGCTCGGCGGCATGCTCTTTGCCTCGATCCTGTTGGCCCGAAACCATAGCGGCGAAGCCCGTTCGCGGTGGCTGGGGCCGGGTCTGTATGCGGGGGCCATCGCCCTGCTATTGGCCCACGGTTGGATAACGGTAGTCCCGGGCATGCGGCTGAAGGCAGCGGATACCTTGCACCGCGCGGGCGAGGACGCCATCGAAGCCTACGAGTATGCAATCGCCCATCCCTGGGCTCCGCCTCTGGCCTATCGTAACTATGCCATCGCCTTGCTCGATGCCGGTCGGCCGGAGGATGCCGAAGAGGCGTTTCAACAGGCCCTCGACGGCCTCGACACAGGGGATATCCACCTGGCTTTGGGGGCGCTGGCTCATGTGCGGGGCGAGCACGAGGCTGCGCGAGAGCACTATGAAGCCTGTTTGTACCGTTGGCCCGGCCATGTGGGGGCCTGGGACCGCCTGCGGCGTCTTACGCCGTCCGACGAACGCGAAGCGCTACGGGAACGAGCGGCGCGATGGCTGGATGCGGACCGACTCGACGAGGCCGGCTTGGGAGAGGGCCCAAATCCGGGCGGAATTTGATCCGATGGGGCCTTTTGCCGTTTAATCAGGGCTCTTGCCGGGCTGCGGGCAGTAACAGATTCCATCAGCTACCAGTACGCCTTGTTGGCACCCATCGACGAGGCGAACCATA
>PWNM01000220.1 GCA_003557825.1 Candidatus Hydrogenedentota bacterium
CCAACACGTCCCGGCGAAAGCCATCCTCCCCGAAGGCCACCCGAACCTCGTCGACAGCTTCTTCGGCCTGTTGGCCAACCCCATTGAAGTAACGCGACTCCATCTAGAGCTGCTAAAGAAATAACGCCTGTTATACCCCTACATCGGGGCGGGCATGCGGTACCTGCCCGCTCCGATGGACTGTTATTAGGTTGTGGTCACAGCCACGATTCGCCTTGAACGTTGAGATAATTGTGCTCGATGGCTTGGGTGACGTCGCCGGTGGTGGCCACGGAAACGCTGACCCGTCGGTTCGACGCGAGCTCGACATCGTCGATGGCGATGAGGTCCAAGGGGTTGGACATGGCCACCACGATCTCGCTGTCCGTAGCGCGTAACGGGATGCAGTGATGCATGCGGGCCAGCTTCGGGGAGAGGAGACGTAGGACATCCGCCTCGATGGTGGTCTGTCCGATGCGCACGAAGGGCAGGTTGAGCTGGCTGGCCAACACTTGGGCGATGACGTCTTCGCCGGTGTACCCCATTTCGATAAGGATGTCGCCCAAGCGGCGTTGCGGTTGGCCCGTCTGCGCTTCGAGGGCCTCGCGCAGTTGGGCATCGCTGATAATGCCCGCAGAGACGAGGATCTCGCCCATGCGCAACCGGTGGCCCTGCTCGTCGAAGACCGACACCTCGAGTTTGCTACGGACATCCTCCGGTGACAAGAACTGATCGCCGCCTTCGGCCAGCGCGGAACCTTCCGACGAGGCAGCTTGTTGGCGCAGCCCGTCAAGCTGTGCTCGGATCTGCTCCAGCTGTTCCTCGACCTGATGGCGGGTTTGCACAATGTGGTCGATCATCTCCTGGTGGTCGCGGGCCAGTTGCTGCTGCCATTCGCCGATCGCTGCTTCGAGACGTCCGAGGGCGTCTGCCTGTTCTTCGCTCATGCTTGCTCGATCCTGTGGTTCCCTGCTTGCTGTCCCAGTGGCGGCGGCATAGACGAGGATTGCCCTCTCTTCACACTCCGCCCACCTGCTTTAGGAATACCACGTTTGCCCGCTCTTGTGCAACTGTTGACGATTTTCGTATCCTTGTCAAGGGCATTGTGTAGATAAACAGGGTAGCATCTCGGGTTTCGTAGAGGCACGCGTATATGCATGTATTGACCATCCTGGGCATCGCCGTGGGGCTTTCCCTCGATGCCGTCGCCGTGGCGGCCGCCATCAGTATCAGCATCCATCCGGTCACGCGGAAACAGGTCTTCCGGCTCGCCTTTCACTTTGGTTTGTTTCAGGCGATCATGCCCGTCCTGGGTTGGATCCTCGGACAGACGATTCAAGAGGCCGTAGCGGCGTGGGACCACTGGCTCGTCTTCGGGCTTTTGGCCGGCGTGGGGATCAAGGCCATGGTCACCGCCGTCCGGACGGATAAACCCCCGGTTACCCGCGCCACCGATCCGACCCGCGGCTGGAGTCTTGTTGCCTATTCGGTGTTGGTCAGCAGCGATGCCCTGGCGGCGGGCATCAGTTTCGCCATGCTTGATGTAACCATTTGGTACGCCGTTTTGCCCATCGGCATCATCACGGCCCTGCTGACGGCGATCAGCATGGCCTGGGGCAGCCGGATGGGGGCGCGCTATGGGTGGCGGCTCGAATTTTTGGGCGGAGCCGTGCTGGTGGCCATCGGCCTGCTGGTGTTGTGTCGCAATACGCTCTGGGCCTAATCCGATGCCTACGGCGGCGTGATGCGGCCCAGCATAACCGCCCGTCTGGCTCCCGTGGCGACGGGTACATTGGAGGGATGGCCGCACAGGGTCTCGTTGCCCAACACGGCAATGCGGATGGGATCCAGGGCCATGCCATCGAGCCCGTACTCGCTGCTGTGGCGTAAGGTCGCCTCGGGGATGCCCTTCCGGATATACCCCACAAGGGTTGGATTCTTCGCGCCGCCGCCGCTGAGGATCAGCCGGGACACCTCGTGAGTGGGCCGGATGAACCGGTTATAGGCCCGCGCCATGCTCGTCGCCACGGCGCTGGTCACCGTCGCCGCCAGATCGGGAACCGAATGGGCGCTTTTCCGCTGTTCGATGGACTCGCGCAAGTAGGTCTCGGGGTTGAACTCCTCCCGCGAGGTGCTTTTGGGCGGCACCCGATTGAAGAAGGGGTGACCGAGGAGCGTCTCGTGGAATTCGTCGATGACCTTTCCCTTGGCCGCCATGGCGCCGTCCTTGTCTCGATCTCGATTGCCCGCGTGGGTCAGTTGGATGAGCCCGTCGATGGCGATGTTGCACGGTCCCGTATGAAAGCACTGAATGTACTCGAGGGCGGGGGGCACGAGGGTGATGGCCCCGAAGGCCCCCAGATGCAGGCAGGCCACGGTCCGGTCGTCTCGGGCGAAGAGCAGCCAATCGGGATAGCCCGACAGCGGCAGCCCTTGTCCGCCGGCGGCCATGTCCCGCGCCGAAAAATCGGACACCACGGGCAACCGCGTCGTCTCGGCGATGTAGGCCGGGTCGCCCAGATGGAGCAGGCCCACGTCGGGCCGTTGCATGCGATAGGGCGCATGGGAGGCGACAAACCCCTGGGCCGCGACGAAGTCGGCCTCCTCGAGTTCCTCCGCGGCCTTTTGCTTCATGGTCTGGGCCGCGTCGGCCATAAACTCGCCGAGTTTCACGTGGAGCCGGGCGAGTTCGTGGACATCCTTGCGCAGGGTGAGCAATCGGCTCCGCAACCCCACGGGAAAGGGCGTGTGCTCGTGGGCCACCAGCTTGATGTGCATCCCCGGCCCGGCCCCTTTGATGCGCACCAACGCCGCATCGACGCCGAGGCACGAAGCCCCGCATGTGATGCCGATGCCGAAGCGGATGCGCTTGTTCTTGATGGTGTCGTTGAGCATTACCTGTTCTCCTTGACGGACGCTCCCCCTTCGAGGGCCTCGCGCAAGATGCCGCGATGCCGTTCGAGGATGCGCCGGGCCTCGGCCATGGAGACCCCGAGTCGCGCAGCGATGACGGCCACCGGGATCGCGCCCTCGGCCGCATCGAGCAGGTCCAGGGCCTCTTCCCGGGATGTTCCCGTCAGCGTGGCGACAATGCCCGCCGCCCGCCGGCGAAGTTTGCTGTTCACCGGTCGTACCCGGACCATGAGCCCATCATACACATAACCCGATAGGGTAAGCGCGCCGGTGCTGATCATGTTCAACGCCATTTTGGTGGCCGTGCCCGCCTTGAGCCGGGTCGAGCCCGTCAACACCTCGGGGCCGGTGTCCAGGGCGATGACGAGGGGGAAATCGTTCCGGCAAGCGGGATTGCAACACAGGAGCGCCGTTTGGGCTCCCTGGTCCTGGGCCCAGACCAGGCCCCCGTGCACATAGGGCGTCGTGCCCGAGGCGGCAATGCCGACCACCACATCCGTGGCTCCCAGGGGCGGCGCGAGGCGTCCGAGATCG
>PWNM01000219.1 GCA_003557825.1 Candidatus Hydrogenedentota bacterium
GATGAGGGAGCACTGTTCGAAGCGATACATCATGTCGCGGTGTACCTGATCAATGCTGCACCCGCAGATCGAATCGTGGGGATGGTTCTTCAATAGGTATTCCCATCCCTTGTCGAGGTACGCCGTGATGGCGGCGCCCCCGGCCATCTTCTCGAATAGGGCGCTGGGCTCGGCCCATTTCTCCATGAGCGCTTGGCATTGGTCGTTTCGTTGTTTGATGGGGTATCGTGACGAGACCGTATGGGGGATAAGATATTGACCGCCTCGATCGATGTCCCGGGCCGGTTCCCGTAATTCGCCCTGGTATGCGGGAGCCCGATCAGCGTATTCGGCCATGGCTTCGCCAAATTCGGCCAGCGATCCCCAGACAAACTCGATGTCGGGGTATTTCTCGCGCAAGTCCTTAAAAATCCGCGGCATAGCCGGATCCGGCCGGTCGTGGTCAATGGCATCGAGTAATAACGCCAACGGAAACTCGGTGCGTGATTTTTCCGTTTCAATAAACGGTTCGAACGTCTTCGTATACGCTTCGTCGGTAAAGCCTTCCCTCTTTAACCGATCACGCACGAACATTAGGAAAGGGGCATAGCTGCCGGCATCGCGTAGCTTGAAGGTTACCATCGCGGAGCCATCCGGGCCTTGCCAGTTGAATATGGCCGGATGGGTTTCATCGGCCGTGCCTCGCCAGCAGATGCCTGCCTGCAGACCGAACCCTGTCATGATCATGGGCAACGCCGCGATATGACCAAATTGATCCGGGGTGTAAGCAAACTGCATTGGCTCAAAGCCCAGAGAGCGACAGACTCGCATCCCTGTCATGAGATTGCGAACATAGCTTTCCCCCGAGATCAACCATTCATCGGGGAGGTTATACCAAGGTCCGGCCTGGAACCGTCCCTCTTTCAAGAACTGAAGAAGCCGATCGCGATTCTCAGGACGAATCTCCAAATAGTCTTCAATCACAATGGCCTGGCCGTCCAGGTGGAAACATTTGTAGTCGGGGTTCTTGTCCATGATATCCATGGATTCGTCGATGAGATCGACCAACCACATGCGATACGTTTGGAACGGTTCGTACCATTCCCGATCCCAATGGGTGCCTGCGCAGTAGTATGCTTTCATGCCCTAACCTTTTTGGTTGTGGCAGCCTTACGCGGTTTGGCGTTGCGTACTGCCTGTTTACTTCTTACCCGATTTGTAGAAGTGCGTACCATGGCCGAAGATCAACTCGGCCGTTTCCATCACGGTTTCGCTCAGGGTCGGATGAGGGTGAATGGTGAGCTGTACATCGTCGGCGGTAGCGCCCATTTCGATGGCGAGCGTACCTTGGGCGATCAACTCGCCTGCGCCTGAACCCACGATGCCTACTCCCAGTATGCGGCCCGATTCCGGTTCACTCAGAATCTTCGTTAGTCCGTCGGTCCGGTGTAACGTTGAAGCCCGGCCCGATGCGGTCCATGGGAATCGCGATACTTCCACCGGTATCTCTTCTCGTGCGGCCTGGTTTTCGGTAATACCCGTCCAAGCCAACTCAGGATCCGTGAATACCACGGCCGGGATGGCATTAGGCTCGAAAACACTTTTCTTCCCCGAAATGACCTCGGCTGCTACGCGTCCTTCGTGCGAAGCCTTGTGGGCCAACATGGGTTCGCCCGCAATGTCGCCTATGGCGAATATGGACGGATCGGCCGTTCGGCGATGGGAGTCGACTTTCACAAACCCCTTTTCGTCGGTTTCCACTTGGGTAGCTTGTAAATTCAAGCCGCTTGAGTTGGGTTTGCGGCCGATGCATACCAAAACCCGGTCAAAAGCCATTCGTTCGGGGCCGTCGGCCGTTTCGAGTTCCACGTTGACCGCGTTGCCGGTGTCTTTCATTGTGTTGACCCGTGTGCCGAGTCGAACGGCGTCCATGATAGTGTTCATTCGGTTCGCGAGGACTTCGACCAGGTCCGGATCGGCTCCGGGTAGCAATTGCTCGACCATCTCGACAACCGTTACCTTCGTTCCAAGAGCCGCATAAACGCTTCCAAGCTCCAGGCCGATGTATCCGCCGCCCAATACCATCATGGTCTTGGGAATCTCATCGATCTGAAGGGCGCCGTTAGAATTCATGATGCGATCGGATTCGGCATACTGGTCGGGTAAGGTGCTGGGACGGGAGCCGGCCGCCAATATGGCATGGTCATAGGTCAACCGTATCTCCGAAGCGTCTTCCCGAGTGATCCGCAGGGTGTTCGAGTCCTCGAAGCTGGCCCGACCCTGGATATAGGTGATTTTGCGTGCTTTGGTAAGCTGTCCCAAGCCGCCGGTCATCTGCGCCACGACTTGGTTTTTGCTCTCGCGCATCTTGTCGAAATCGATCTCCGGCTCCGGGAAGGTGATGCCCCAATAGGCCGCTTCTTTGGCATCGCTCAAGACCTTTGCCACGTGCAAAAGGGCCTTTGATGGGATACACCCCCGATATAGGCAGACCCCTCCCGGGTTCTTCTCGAGGTCGATGAGGGTGACTTTCAATCCTAGATCAGCCGCATGAAAGGCAGCGGCGTATCCGCCCGGTCCCGCGCCGATAATGGCAACCTGTGTCGATTGCGCTTCTGCCATGCTTTTAGATACTCCAGAATGTTCTTACGTTGAGCTGTTGTCTATTCGTCGAGAAGGTTGTTGAACGCCGCTTCGTAGGCTTCCAGGTCGCTGAACTGTCCTTTGGGTACCTCGGACATCTCGATGTTGATTTCCTTGCCGAGGTCTTCGAGGGAGATATCCTCGGCCAGCATCCATCCGACGAGAGCCGCCCCAAAGGAGGTGCCCTCTTTCACCGATGTCAGCACGATCCGCTGATCAGGGCATAATGTTGCCAGCAATTCGCAATAGGTTTTGTTGTTGGCAAAACCGCCCTCGATGATCACGGCCGTGCCCGGTTCCAGGCCCACATCCTCTAGTTTTTTACGCGTTGCCAAGGCCAAGCTGATGTTGAGCGCGGCGAAATACTCCTGGCCCAGATCGGTGAGAGCAGTCCCGGCATTTTTTAGGGAATCAAGCGTCTGGACCGTATCGCCCGAGACGACCCGTGGCGTAGCGCCGGGGAAGGCCGTAGCGTCTGGCATGACGCCCGGTACGACAAACAGATTCCGCTCCGACGTGACCTTCCGCACCGCCTCTGCGTCGCTTTCATCCTTAAACTCTGTAAAGCTGCGGAACGTGTCGTATTCCATTCCCGCGGGGAAAATGCAGGTACGCACCGGCTCTCCGTAGGCATCCATGTTAAAGAATACTTTTTTGGCGATGTCATCGTCGGTCAGTTGGCGAGATGGCGCATTGCGCATGAGTACGCACCACGTCCCCGTCGAGTTCAACAGGAAATCCGTATACCCCATGCCCAGGTAGGGCAGGTAATTGGCGTTCGAATCGTGAATGCCCAAGGCGAC
>PWNM01000563.1 GCA_003557825.1 Candidatus Hydrogenedentota bacterium
CCGAGCGCTACCTGGAGATGTTCAACGAACACGTGGGACAGCCTTCCAACGTGTTCGTCTATGTCTGGGATCGGTCCCACCGCCAGAGACGTCGCGTCCTCCAGGGCATCGTCGACGGCGAAGTCGAGGACTTGCCCGATCCCACGGAGTCCGGCGGCGACAGGTTCTGGGGGGTCACCATGGCGCGATTGAAGCAGATGATCCGCGCGCGCGGATGGGATGATGCCAACATACTCCTGGGCCACGCACACGATAACCGTCCGGATGTTGAAATGGTGGCGGCCTGGCGGCGTATCGCCCCCTACGCCGCCTGGATGGTGACGACACACGGACGCGGCGACATACCGGTCAGCGATTTTCCCGCCGACCAGGCCATCGTGCAGGGTGGTATAGAGTTCGGCTATTACGCCCATCCTTGGCTTCCCAGAGGACGCAGGGGCGAGGAGGCCCATATCATGGGCGGCTGGACACTGCATCATCCCATCTACTCGTTGGGACGCCAGCGCGGCCTGCTGATCAAGTACGCGCCGCCATCGCAGTGGCGCAATTGGCCGTGGTTCATGATGCTCGGGCATCCGCAGGAAGGGGGAGGCCACAACGTGTCGGCCGGGTTCGCGTTCCTCGCCATGAATTCCTGGGGAGCGCACATCAACGACGTGTTTCCCATGGGGGTGAACAACGCCCGTTCGTTCATCGAGCCGGGACCGGACGGCCCGGTGCCGACCGTGCGTTTCGAGATGCTGCGCGAGGGGCTTCAGGATACCGAAGCCCGCGTGATACTGGAGCGCGCCCTGGTGGAAGGCAATCTGGAGGAGGGCCTGCGGGACGAGGTGGATGATTTCCTGAAGGAGTTGCACGGAATCCGTTCCGGTCGCCTCTGGGAAAGCGCGGAATACCCGCAATGGATTCAACACACGTCCCGGCTTTACGACCTGGCCGCGCGTGTTGCAGCCCCTGAAAACTGATAGCGTGCCCCGGATGCAGGGTGTGACAGCCTGCTGATAGCAGTGGGTCGACGGGGTCGAAGAACGGCCCCGCGCGGGTTTTGCAAGGGGCTCTACAGTAAATGGGAAATCCCGGTGGTCACCATACATAGGCCGGGAGGAAGGGATAGATGACGGGGATTCATTCGGAGAAATGTCGTGTGTATATGAAACTGGGCGCCGCGAGCGTGATCAGCGACGGATCGGAACTTCGAGTCAGCTCCGGTCGCTGCGAGAGAGTCTGGACATGGACCGGACGGGGGTTCTTCACAACCGCGGTCCGGCACCTTCCAGGAAGGTCCGAGTGGGTGCTCGACTCCGACGGTGACGATTCGGCAGGCGCCGACTGGGTTTTACCCGTCTGCGAGGAGCAGAATCCCACCGCCGAGATAGTGGATGTCATCTGTCGTCGCTCCAACGATGAGGGCTTCACCTCGGAGCACTTGGCCTTCGAAGCCGAAATCGCGTATCCCTCCGTTCATCTGGCAATCAGATTCACAGTCTGGGCGTATCCACAAGCCCCAGGGCTCCGCACTCAGTTCTTCATCCGGTCTTTGAAGGGTTTTGAATGGAACGCCGGCCTCGACAGGGACGAGAGAACCGAAGATGCCCACCGAGTGCGGCGACTCAACCAAGGCATGATCCGCGTGGACAGGGTTCCCTGTTCATTTGAATCAAGCCGGCGCCTCTATGCAGGGTACTTCGACGGCCTGCAGTTCCGCAACGACACCTTCACCGAGGTTCTGAAGGAACACGCCACTGCACAGAAGATTCATGGCCTTGAAACCTGTGATTGGGCCGGCATCGCCAGTGTGGAACGTGGCTCCGATGCTCTCACGCTGGTCAAGGAAAGCCACAAGATCGTCAACAGCAAGGGATCCAACCACGATGCGGGTATCTTCCGCTGTCGCCATGAAACCGGCCTGGAGAATTTGGGGTGGGGGGTCCTGCCCGGGGAGATCGGGCCGGAATGGACGCCCGGCTGGGCATCGTGGTGCCTCGTGCATGGGGCCACACAGGAAGAACGCGAGACCGCCATCAAAACATGGGACCTTATCCGCTATCCCGTGCGGGAAAGCGACGTCTTCGTGGAGTCCAACACCTGGGGATCGTCGACCGGTTTTCTGGAGCACCGTGATGCGGCGGGGGCCGAGAATGTTCTCAAGGAATTGGAGGCGGCCGCAGATGTGGGCATTGATCTGGTACAGATCGACGATGGCTGGCAGGGCAACGATTACAGCCGCTGGACACCATGTATGGAGCGCTATCCGGAAGGCTGGGCGCCGGTGCGGGCACGGGCTGCTGAACTCGGGATCGACCTTGGCCTGTGGGTTTCAGTCAGCCCACGAGACGGCATCGATTTGGATGCTTTGAAAAGGACGTACGACGAAGGCGGGTTCGTCTGGTACAAAATGGATTTTGCCCGTCTTGGCAATCGAAAAGCTATAGAAGACCTGATGGCGAAAGCTAGGGCCTTCCTTCTGTATACCGGGCATAGAGCCCGAATCAACTGGGACGACACGGGACCTCGATACGGATATTTCTTTGCCCGTGAATACGGGGCCATCTATCCGGCCAATCGCAAGACCGTCGTGCCAAAAACTACCATATACCGGCCTCACACAGTCCTTCGCGACCTTTGGCATTTCTCCCGCTACATCAACCTTTTGAAGATACTTGGGCCGGTTCAGAACGTCTTGCGCGTTGATCCCCGCCTCTCGAACGCGCGTCTCTACGGCGACGCCTATTGCGTGGCAATCGCCCTTTTCAGCATGCCCACGTTCTTCCAGCAGGTCCATCTCTACGGTCGCGAAGCGCGGGACGATATCCGTCCGCTCTTGGAGTTCCATCACGAGTATCGCGAAGATATACGGCAAGGCATCACATACCCCGTTGGCGATCAACCGGACGGTGGCTCGTGGACGGGTTTTCAGAACCACCGCGAAGCCGACGATGCGGGCCTGCTGCTCGTGTTCCGTGAACTGGCCAATGAGCAGGAATCCGCCTCCCTTGTCCTGCGCTTTGCAGCGGGCCGGCGTATTGTCCTAACGAATCTCCTGTCCGGGGATACTCACCAAGAGGTCGTTGATAAAAGCGGAAGGGCAACATTCCGTATCACGGCCCCCCCCGGATTCCTGGTGTATGAATATCGATACGAAGGCTGATACCGCAGGGTCACACTGTGGCCGGCCGACGGGTCGGGTCGATGACATCGAACGGTATGTCATGGAAAACTTGCCGGAACTCTGAATCTACAATTGACCGAAACGTCGGTATCGGATACTATGTATTTGTAAGTCCTCAGTGAACCACGTTATTTCCGGCAATTCTTCCACCGGGCCTGTTCCGGTGGGGAAACAATTATCAGCTACATGGCGCCTGAAAACCCGTCCTTCCCCCGCCGCCCTCGCGCC
>PWNM01000444.1 GCA_003557825.1 Candidatus Hydrogenedentota bacterium
ACGGACGGCGAACTGGCCGTCGAACTCAGGGCGCCGCTCGTGCCCTACTACACCCGCCTGATGCGCATCGGCGCAGGCGACACCGAGATGGATCCCCGTTTCCGGCAGATCGTGCTGGCGAACAAGGACGAGGTGTTGCCCTTCGTGACGTTCTGAGGAGCAGGACTCAGACAAACGTACGCGTACCATCCGCACTACGAACACCGTTACTGCGTTGACAATCAGGCGTCGCCCGCGCCCGCGAGCGCCTCACGTACCGGGCTCTCTCCTAATCGCCAAAACGGTCATCCGTCATATCCACAATGCTTTATATTTCTATCCACTGGCATCGTATCTAGCGGTTTTCATTTGGCAATAGACGGACGCGCCCTCCTCACGTACCGTGGATATCACACCGATACGAGGAGGTGAAGCCATGCTGCTAACGAACCATGCCGAAAGCCGGTCTCGCGATCGCGGAATCTCCGAGGGGATGATTGAGGTTGTCCTGCGTTTCGGATCAACCGAGCACCACCGGGGCGCCGAAATCGTGACCCTCGACAAGAAAGGCTTGCGGCGAGCGATGCACTACCTCGGGTCTCTCTATTCCGGGTCGCCGGCATCGCTCCAACAGGTCTACGTCGTTAAAGACGGAGATATGATCTTGACCGTTGCCCGCCAAAATCGACACCTGAAGCGCAATCGCAACTAGGCCCGGAGACCCGAAATGTCAAACATCGTGCCATTTCCAAACCGGTGGAAGGACGTGAATGAGCGTCAAAAAATGCTCCGGGATCGTGAGGAGCAGCGAAACCGCGAGGAGCGCCAAAACGAGACATCGGGACATGCGGCCCGACGAGCCTTAGGGACCCTCCGCCGCCGCATTGCTCCTGCTGAGCGAATCCAACTCGCCAAGAACATGGCGGGCATTTTTTCTGAATTCGCGATCCAAGCAAGCGCGCTGCCGTGGCAGCAGGACTATGCCTCCATCGAGTCCTTCCATAACGACGTTCATCGAATGCGCTTGATTAGCGAGCCTACGGAGAATCGGCGAACCATGGCCCACCCTCTTGCCTGGCTCCGCCTGCTCCGGTACATACATCAGCACCTTGCCGAGCGAGGGCAACCGATATCGCTCGATTTTCTGGCCGACCGATTGACACGCGGTACCGGATTTCACCCAACGCGAAAAGAGATTTCGCGCTCCGAAAAGCTTTTTTACCTGCTCTACTCATGGGCGGATGAAGTCAGCAACCAACGGAATCTATTGCAATTGTTCACGACGATCGCCCAAGCGCGCGTGGAGTACTTCAAGCACAACCTGCGTGATATTCATGACTCATTCTACACGGTAGACGAGTTACCGAAGCACTGGTCTCAGTCGTTCGGCGATTTCTACGAATTCGAAGACCGGCGCGGCATCGAACTCGGGGCCCGTCTTATGCGTGAACTAAGCGACGCCGAATGGGATGAAGTGGTAGAGTGGATTCCTGATGAAGACATTTGGTGGTTTCGCGATACCCGAGCCAGCATAACGGCCTGGAAACGGCATTTCGATGTAACAACCACTCTCACGACAACGGATGGCGAGCCGAGTGCAGACCACGACATCGCTCACCTCCCACACTGGTTCATTGGATATAACCGTTATAGCGATTTTAGAAACGTGGTCACCGGGGAGGAGGATGATTGGCTAGGCGGTCTCGTGCGGAAGAAAGGAACTGAGGATCCATGGCGACCCGGGGTTGCCGCCGACTGGGCCTGGGGATGCTCCTATCTGGTCCTCTATCCTGATCGAGACCACAAGCGAATCATCCCCTACATCTACGAATACGCGGAAGAAGGCACCACGTTCGTTCCGCTTGGTGAACACGATCTTCGGATAGAAAGTGCGGAGGGCTGGATCCGGGAGTACTACCAACCGAAACCTATTGGAACCACCACGATCAGCAGACCTTTATCGGAACGAATCGAAGAAAGCCTCAACGAGATCAGAGAAGCTTGGTTGGATACCGCAGCTGCGGTGCTTGACCATCCGTATTTGCAATGGAAGAAAATGCGAGATGAATTACTGGATCAGCAGATCAAAAGAACAATCGAGAGGACTGAATCAAAGTCAAACTAGTAGCGAAGAGATCCGCTCGCCATGGCCATGCGTTTATATCAGCCATGCGAAACCTTCAGCCCGCCATGCCAACGCGTGCGGAGTCGAAGCGATCTCGGTTTGCGTGAGTACCCAATCAGGGGGAGCATCCGTCTAGTGCACGCTTGCTTGGCGTGCTAGGCGGCCCAAGAATGAACCCCGATCCGTCATTGTTGACCAGGAGAACACCTTTGCCTAACGCAATCACCCTGTATGCGAGGCCCAACTACGACAATCCGATTGATGCGGATGGAAGCGGTATGACAATAGCGGCCTTTTACGTTGCGCAAAATAGCGAGACGCTTACACCTGCACCCATGAGGCGAGACGTGCTCACTCATTTGATGAGTAGTTCCGCTGTGAACTATTGGAAAAATACGAAAGGTTGGCTCGAGGCATGTGGAAAACATCCAAACGGCAAGAATCTATTACGCCTCACGCCCTCGGGGCTCGCGACTTGCCAAGCGCGAGTACGCGGTCAAGCATCAACCCCGACGTCGCCAGCCATTGTGAGAAAATGGATCAATGACATGCGTACAGGTCAGGGCACCGCGACTTTGGCAAAGGAGTTTGATCCCCCGCTCTGACCTGTCCGATCAACCGACTCTCTCAACGATTGCGGCTGTCCCAGCAACTCTGGGCGAGATCGTGCTTTCTCTCGGCGGGGACGCGCCCGTAAGCTCCAGCGTCAAGTGGCTAATCCAAAAGTAGACGACTTGCATTCCAGAGGGCCCTACCAATGAACTATCTACCTACTGGGTGAGCTTACGGCAGCATCTGGGCCGGAGCTAGCCTAGTGCAAGTGGCCGCACGAACTCCCGAGCGTGCTGCAGCAGCTCAGGGCTTGCACTGACGGCCACCCCCACACGCCACACCGTTGATATTGATAACCCTTCGGCTGTAACCCACGTGAGAGTACTCACTCGCCAGGCCATCCTTGCGCTGAGGGTGACCAGTATCGGTCGGGCGGCAACGGCGCCTCCGCAAGGACGACTACCCTTGTATCCACCAGAGATTGCAGGTGTTCGCCAAGCAAAGATGGGAGATTCCCCCCAGAGATGAGCACCCCAAGCTCCATGTTTTTCTCCATCGCGTAGCCGGTGAGGTTTGCGCTGGTTATGAAACAAATCCGGCCGTCCGCAACGGCTACCTTGGCGTGCACGCTTCCGCCCGAATACGCCTCCGCCTTTTCCCGCCAAATATAGAGCTTTGCCGTAGGGACAAGTGTCCTCATCTTGCCTATAGCATCGAAGGTGATGGTGCCGC
>PWNM01000581.1 GCA_003557825.1 Candidatus Hydrogenedentota bacterium
CCAAATTACACCCGAGGTAACTCCAATGACCAAACCAGGTTACGACGCCAGTTCCATCCAGGTGCTCGAAGGGCTCGAAGCCGTTCGAAAACGGCCGGCCATGTATATCGGCGACACGGGGTTTCGGGGCCTTCACCATCTGGTCTACGAAGTCGTCGATAACAGCATTGACGAAGCCATGGCCGGGCATTGCAACCGCATCGATGTGATTGTGCACATCGACAACAGCGTGTCGGTAATCGACAACGGGCGGGGCATTCCGGTTGACAAACACAAGAAATTTAAGAACAGGTCGGCCCTCGAGGTGGTCATGACCATGCTCCACGCCGGCGGTAAATTCGATAACAACGCCTACAAAGTGTCGGGCGGACTCCACGGCGTGGGTGTCTCGTGCGTCAATGCCCTCTCGGAATACTGCGAAGTCGAGGTCAAGCACGAAGGCTACACTTATTTCATGGCGTTCAAACGGGGGAAGGCGACCGGCCCCATTGAGAAACGCGGGAAAACCCGCGGCCGGGGGACCCGCGTAACTTTTCGCCCGGACTCCGAAATTTTCGAGGAAACCGTATTTAACACGGAAACGTTGCAGAACCGGCTGCGCGAGCTGGCGTTTTTGAATAAAGACGTCAAGATCACTTTCGAAGACGAACGCACCGACGACGAACGAGTCGAAATGCAGTACAAAGGCGGGATCGCCGAGTTTGTCTCGTGGATCAACCGCAGCAAGGAATGCCTGCACCGCAAACCCATTTACCTCGAGGCCCAGCGGGGCATGCTTCAGTGCGAGGTAGCCCTTCAATATACGACGACCTATTCCGAGACCCTGGCCACCTTCGCCAACAATATCCACACATTCGAGGGCGGAACGCATCTGAGCGGATTCCGCAGCGCCCTGACCAAGGCGTTGAATGATTATCTAAAGAAAAATGCCACGAAGAAGATGAAGGAATACAGCATCTCGGGTGATGACAGCCGCGAGGGCCTGACCGCCGTCATCAGCGTGCGCATCCCGGATCCCCAGTTCGAAGGCCAAACCAAGATGAAACTGGGGAACAGCGAGGTTCAGGGACTGGTCAGTTCGTTGGTCTACGAGGGCCTGTGCGGCTATCTCGAGGAAAACCCGAGTATCGCCAACCGCATTGTGCAAAAATGCACCGAGGCGGCCCGGGCGCGAGAAGCAGCGCGCAAGGCCCGCGACCTCACCCGCCGCAAAGGCGCACTGGACAGTTTTGCCTTGCCGGGCAAGCTCGCCGACTGTTCGGAACGTGATCCGTCCTTGACTGAGCTGTATATCGTCGAGGGTGACAGCGCGGGAGGCTCGGCCAAACAGGGCCGGGACCGGAAAAACCAGGCCATTTTGCCCTTGCGGGGTAAGATACTGAATGTCGAAAAGGCCCGATTGGACCGAATGCTGGGCAATACGGAAATCCGCAGCATTATTACCGCCTTGGGCGTCGGCTTTGGCAAGGACGAATTCGACATCAGCAAACTGCGGTATCACAAGGTGATCATCATGACGGACGCCGACGTCGACGGCGCCCATATTCGCACCCTGTTGCTCACCTTCTTCTTCCGGCAGATGCCCGAGCTGATCCAGCAAGGGCACCTCTACATCGCGCAACCGCCTCTTTACCAAGTGCGCAAGGGCAAGAAAGTCCGCTATATGCGCACCGAAGAAGAAAAAAATCGGTATCTATTCGAATACGCTCTGCAAGACGCCAATGTCATGAGCGCCAACGGCGGTGAACAGCATGTGCGTCTCGATGTGAAGACCTTGCTGAAAGGCATCCAGGCCGCCGAAGAGCGGGAACGAATGTTTAAGCATCTTCACCGGGCCTACGGCGCCAGCCGCGAGATCATCGAGCAATGCCTCGCACTGTCCCATGAAAAGCAACTCGACCCCAGCCTGATCACCGAGGAAGAACGGCGGCAGATTTTCGGCGACGCCGAATTGGTGGATACGTCCTTGGTACAGGCCGATTTCATTGACCCCGAAGATGCCGACGACGAAGCCCGTGACGGCAATGGAGCCAATGGAAACGGCGCAAACGGCAATGGGCGCAATGGGGAGTCGGAACGGAAGAATTTGCAGCCGGGCCAAATCGACCTGGCCTTGTTCAAGAGCCACAGCTTCTCGGCCCTGCTTTCCCACGAGGAGCCTCTCGAAGCATTGGGCAGACCGCCATTCCGTGTCATCGGCGACAACGACAAGGTCTTGCTCGAGACAGACGACGTGTTCACCCTGCGGGAGTTTTTGCTGCAACAAGGGAGCAAAGACATCCATCTCCAACGGTATAAGGGGCTGGGCGAAATGAACCCGGATCAGTTGCGAGAGACGACCATGGATCCGACCAAACGGACGGTGTTGCAGGTCAACGCCGACGACGAAGCCATGGCCGACAACCTATTTGTAACCCTGATGGGCGACTTGGTCGAACCACGCCGAGATTTTATCGAAAAACACGCCTTGGACGTGCAAAACCTGGACATATAACCGCGTCCCGGCGGCACTGAACCCGCCGGAACCGCGACTAAGGGATCGTTACCAACATCATGGATACACCACGAGAACGCGTATTGCCGGTCGGCATCGAGCAGGAACTGAAAACCTCGTTCATGGAATACTCGATGAGCGTCATCGTCAGTCGGGCATTGCCCGATGTGCGCGATGGCCTCAAACCCGTCCACCGGCGCATTCTCTACACAATGCACGAGCTCAGTCTAACCCATACGCGGGGATTCCGAAAGTCGGCGGCCGTGGTCGGCGATACCATGGGTAAATACCACCCCCACGGCGATTCGGCCATTTACGACACCCTTGTGCGCATGGCCCAGGACTGGAGCATGCGGTATCCGCTGGTGACGGGCCAGGGCAACTTCGGCTCGATTGACGGTGACAGCGCAGCGGCCATGCGGTACACCGAGGCCCGAATGGCCCCGATCACCGCCTTGATGCTCAGCGACATCGAAAAGAACACCGTCGAGATGGTCGAAAACTACGACGGCCGGTTGAAAGAACCGACGGTGTTGCCCTCGGCGATCCCCAATCTACTGGTCAACGGTTCCACCGGCATCGCCGTCGGCATGGCCACCAACTGCCCGCCGCACAACCTGGTCGAGGCCTGCGACGCCGTCATTCACATGATCGACAATCTCGAGGCCACATCGGACGACCTGATGCAGTTTATCAAAGGACCCGATTTTCCTACCGGCGGCATTATATACGGCACGGATGGACTCCAATCGGCCTACCGCACGGGCCGGGGCCGAATTCGCGTCCGCGCCAAGGCGGCCATCGAACACGACCAACGCACCGGTCGCAGCAGCATCATCGTCACTGAAATTCCCTACCAGGTGAACAAGGCAAAACTCATCG
>PWNM01000385.1 GCA_003557825.1 Candidatus Hydrogenedentota bacterium
ATTCCTTCACATAGGGTACGTCGTAGGCGGCTCCCGGCACGGTCTCGTCCCGGATGATCAGCTCGGGATACCGCGGCTTGGTCCTCATCCCTGTCAACACGGCGTCCCGCACGATGCCGGGAAACAGCCATTTCGCGTTCGGGTCGGACTGGAAGAATCGTTCCACCGTGACGCGGTCCAGGTTGATGCCGAACTCCTGGGCGCAGTAGTCGGCCAGGTTGGTATCCAGGGCCCGGAAAAACTGCCCGTGGGTCAGCCCCAATTCGCCCAAGGTCGTGTACAGTTCCTGCCCCCGAACCTGCCGCAATTGGTCCGGCTCCTGCCCCAGAAAGGCGATGCGTTCTTTCACGCGGTCATCGCGTACATTCATCACTCGTTGTTCCTCCTTCTGCTGACTCATAGCAACACATGCACGAGGGACGCCGCCGCCCGCACATCAACCACCCGTCCGGAACCGCTCCCCGATACCGGAGCCTGCACCACGCCGGGCGTATCCGAAAAGGTCACGCCGGTTTCGCCGTCCAGGGTCGGGGCCGTACCGACATAGGTGAAGAGGCTGATGCCCCGCACCTTCACCGGCAGGAACGCGTTGTTTTCGTCCACTTCCGCCAGGGCCTCTCCAAAGATGGGCCCGTCCTCGGTTCCTGCGTTCGTCACGGTGTAGGGTCCGACCAGCGCCAGGGCGTCGCCTTTTTCAATGGCTACTTCGCCCTCGGCCGGCGTCCGGCAGGTGATCACCAGTTCGGTTATTGCTCCCCCAAAATCGCCAATCGCCATGGTTTCCTCTCCTTCTGGTTGTGGTTCTTCAGTTGTCCCGCACAATGGTCATCGCCGCTGCGAATCGGTCGTCTCCTTGGATGACCGGCAACGGTTCCGGTTGCGACACGGGTTCGGGCGGATACTTCCGGTCGAAGCGCACCTCGAACGCCCGTAGGTGTCGGTGGATTCCGTCGAGGTCGAGGCTCCGCAAGGCATCGCGCCAGACAACCTCGTCGAAGGCCTCCCCATCGAGTTCCCGACCCAGGCCGCACAACCGTTCGATGGCCCGATGCCGCGCCGTGATGCCGTCGCGCACCAACACCGCCGGATCGCCGTCGGCATGGCCCGTGTCGATCAATGCGGCGATGATCCGTTCCTGAGTGGGCGGGGGCAGTCCCGGTTTGGCTTCGGCCGTTATGACGCGCACGCCGTTGTCGCTTGCCAACAGCAACTCCCGTCGCTCGGCCTCGCGCGTCCGCCAGGCATACCGCCCCCCATCCTCTCGTACCGCATCGCCGTCCTGGTCGAGCCAGCTCAGCGGATGGGGCGCTTTTTCCGTGGCATAGGCTCCGTCCAGGGCCATCCCCGCTACGCGCCATCCCATAAGCACCCCGCCCGCTTCGAGACGCAGATCGATGTGGGCCCCTTGGCCGTCGTGGTGGCGGTGGACCACATAGCGTCCGTCGAAGGCCATTCCTTCGGGCATTTCATCGAGCCGCTGTTCCGTCAGTTTCCAATGCATTCCTGTCCCTCCTTGCTTAGCGCAGCAGCTGTTCCAGCAGCATCACCACGGCGCAGGCCAGATTCGCCACGAGGAGCAGTACGCCCCGGGCCAGGGCCGTCTCCAACCGGCATACCCGCGACTTCAACTCGGCGAGGCCCGATTCAACATGGCGAAACTGCACCTCGTAGACCCGTTCGTAGCGGCAGATCTCCTGTTGCTCCATTCCGTCCCCCTTCATTCGGCCGCCCAAACATTCGGCGGGTTGATGGTTATCGGTTCGTGGTAGGCCCGCCGCGCCGCATCGAGGGCCTGGGGCAGGGGCAAGGCCCGTTCCTCGGCCACAAATCCCGTCCCTTGCGACCCGCTGGCTACCACCGAGCCTTCGATGACGTCCATCACCTCCCGCAGGATGTAGTGGCACACGGCGTCGCCGTAACTCCGTCCCGGTACGTGGTCACAGGTGCGCAGATCCTTTCCGCAGACGCTGCATTCGGGCAGGCGGAAGGAAAACCCGATGGACGTCTCGCGGTACACGCCGCCTTCGATGTTGACGATGAAATCGGCGTTCGCCGTCGTCCGCAACACATACACATCGGGCCGCACGGTCACCGTATCGCCTTGCCGATGGACCCGCGACCGGAAGAAGGTGCCCCGCGGAAGGGAATCCCGGAGGGCATGCCGCTCCATCAGGGGCCGGCCCGGCGTCAGGGCGTTGATCCGATCGAGCTCTTCCTCGGGGAACCGGCTGAAGTGGCGGTCCACCCGGTTGTGGCACAGGTCCA
This sequence comes from Candidatus Hydrogenedentota bacterium, assembly GCA_003557825.1. Taxonomy (GTDB): domain Bacteria; phylum Hydrogenedentota; class Hydrogenedentia; order Hydrogenedentales; family SLHB01; genus PWNM01. Next base: position 2,266 of record PWNM01000385.1, read on the forward strand.
GCGTGAAGACCGCAAATTCGTCCGTCTCCAAGGGCCGCAGGGCAAACCGGTTCACCTCGTCCACCACCGCTTCGGGCCGCCCCCGCGACGCCACCAGCGCCCCTTCATGTCGAAAAACAAAGGGTTCCATGTCCATTCCAAATCCCTCCCTTCTGTCCTAGTTGTTCCCGTCCAAACCCAGCATCCGCGCTGCACCGGCCTGGTCGACAAAGCCTTCGTCCCGCAACCGTATGGCGTTGTCGATGGCCTTGCCCCGGGCGTTGGCGTCTTTCAGGGCGTCTACCGTCTGGTTGTGGCGCATGACCACCTGTGCCCGGCACCCGCATCCCGCCAGGGCCAGCTCGAAGTTGTACAACCGCTCGAGCATCCGGCGAATCCCCCGGTTCACCGTCTCGACCTGCCGGTTGATCACCTCGAACTGAGCCGTGCCGTAGGTCTCCGTCGATCCGTAATTGCGCCCCAGCAGGATGGGCATCAGGTGCATCCCCGTGATCACCTGTTCCTCAATGGCCTTCTGGTTCTCGTAGAAGACCAGGGTCCGCTGATCCCCCCGAATCAGGTTCACCTGGATGTTCTCATAGGTCACCAGGTTCTGGTCCGTTTCCAGGCGGCTGAGCCGGTCCCGCAGCTCGTCGAACTCGGCGTCGATCCGCGCCTGATAGGCCTCGACTGTCTCGCCCCGGCCCCGCGGATCGGGGGTGTATTGCACATGGAGCTTGCTCCAGCCCGCGTTGCGCGTCGCCTTGGCCATGTCCCGCAGCAGTTGCTGTTGGATCTTCACCACAAAGGGGATCGTCGCCAGAATGGACCGGCCATAGGGATTCGTGCCGTCTCGGTCGAGGCCCAGGTAGAGAAACCGGTCCCGAGGCAACCGCACGGCCTTGCCGTCCCGCAATTGGTAGGGCTGTACCCCGCCCGCCTCGCGCCGAAACCGCACCGTCCACACGTCCACCGGCACGACATCGTTCAACCCCTCGCGGCTCGCCGACGGAACCAGCTCGACCGCCCCCGCGCCGAATGTGAACAGGGCCGTGTAGAAGATGTCGAGCAACCCGTCCATACCCCGGTCGCCGCCGTTCACCCGCGCATCGAGGGCATGGATCAGGG
>PWNM01000133.1 GCA_003557825.1 Candidatus Hydrogenedentota bacterium
GGCAATGCCCCGGACCTATACTAAGACGGGCATCCCCTTCGCGTAAGGTGGTTCCCCCTCGACCTAGCATTTGAAGGGATCGATATGAACAAACTGGCTCAACACGGGCTCTATGTCCCATTTTATGAGCACGATGCTTGCGGCGTCGGCTTTGTCGTCAACATGAAAGGCGGCCCGACCCACCAGATCGTCGAGCAAGGCATTCAGGTGCTGGAAAACCTCGAGCACCGCGGCGCGTGCGGATGCGACCCAGACACGGGCGATGGAGCGGGCATTCTGGTACAAACACCTCATCGGTTTTTCCAGAAAGAGGCCGAATCCCTAAAAATCGACCTGCCCGATCCGGGAGCCTATGCCGTGGGCATGGTCTTTTTCCCCCACGAAGCAAAAGCACGGAAGACCTGCGCCTCGATTATTGAAAAGACAATCGGTGACGAAGGGTTGACCCTGCTGGGATGGCGCGACGTTCCTCGCAACAACGATTCCATAGGCTGGCTGGCGCGTAAAGGCGAGCCGGTAATCCAGCAGGTGTTTGTCGGAAAGCATCCGGCCCAGGATACCGACGGTTTCGAACGGGCCCTGCTTGTATTGCGCAAGTCGGTCGAGCGAGCGGTGTATGAATCGGACATCCCCTCGAAAGAGTTGTTCTATATTGCAAGTTTGTCGGCGCGAACCTTGGTTTACAAGGGCCTGATGCTCGCCACCCAGATGACCCATTACTATCCCGACTTATTGGATGGGGACTTCGAGAGCCGATTGGCATTGGTTCATCAGCGGTATAGCACCAATACGCTTCCTTCTTGGCCCCTGGCCCAGCCGTTCCGGTTTTTGGCTCACAATGGCGAAATCAACACGCTTCGGGGCAACATTAATATGATGAACTCGCGGGAGCGGCACCTGTCCCATCCGCTGTTCGGGGCCAACATCCAGCGGCTCCATCCGATTTTGACCCCCGGGGCAAGCGACTCGGCCGTTTTTGACAACGCCTACGAGGTGCTGGTCCGATCGGGTCGGTCGCTGGCCCATGCCATGACCATGATGATCCCGGAGCCGTGGAGCGGCCACGAGAGCATGTCCGACGAAAAGAAGGCCTATTACGAATACCATGCATGCATGATGGAACCGTGGGACGGCCCGGCATCGATTGCCTTCACCGACGGACGCCAGATCGGCGCGGTGCTCGATCGCAACGGCTTGCGTCCCTCACGATTCTGGGTCACCGATGACGACTTTGTGGTGATGGCCTCCGAAGCGGGCGTCCTCGGCATTCCTCAGTCCAAAATCGTGCAAAAAGGACGGCTCGAACCCGGCCGAATGTTCCTTATTGACACCGAAGAAGGCCGCATCGTCACCGACGATGAAATCAAGCATACCTTGTCCATCATGCGGCCCTATCGGTTGTGGCTCGACATGTATCAACACAAGCTGCCCGATGAGTGCGCCCCGTGGGGCTGGCCCTTGCGCGAGGCGCCCATGCTCGAACGGCAGCAGGTGTTCGGCTACACGGAAGAGGATCTCGAAATCATCCTCGGCCCCATGGCGGAGAACGGCAAAGAGCCTGTCGGCTCGATGGGGAACGATGCGCCTTTGGCGGTGTTGTCCACCCGGCCCCAGCTTGTGTTTAACTATTTCAAGCAGTTGTTCGCTCAGGTGACCAATCCACCCATCGACCCGATTCGCGAGCAAATTGTCATGTCGCTGGAGACGACCCTCGGCCGCGAACGAAACCTGCTGGCTGAGACTCCCGAGCATTGCAGGCAACTGCGGTTGAAATCGCCCATCGTCACCAACGAACAGCTCGAATACATCCAGCGTTTGGACGCGCCCGACCTTAAGGCCGTTACCATCTCGACCCTTTTCCCGGCGCAAAGCGGTCCCGATGCCCTCGAGGCGGCGCTGGATCGCGTATGCCAAGAGGCGTCACAGGCCATCGCCGACGGAGCCACGCTGCTCATTCTGTCGGATCGAGGCGTCAACCAGTGGAACGCGCCTATCCCGAGTCTGTTGGCCACCGGCGCGGTGCATCATTACCTGGTAAAGACCCAGCAACGGTCCGATTGCGGCCTCATCGTCGAAACCGGCGAGGCCCGCGAGGTCATGCATTTTTGCCTGCTCACCGGCTATGGCGCCGGCGCGGTGAATCCGTATATGGCCTTTGAATCGCTCAACGACATGGTCGGCGTAACCCTATCGGTCGACCGTGCGCGTGCGCAGAAGAACTACATCAAGGCCGTCGAGTTGGGTCTGCTCAAGACGATGTCGAAGATTGGCATATCGACCCAGCATAGTTACCGGGGCGCGCAGATATTCGAGGCCGTGGGCCTTAGCATGGAATTGGTGGACCGATGTTTCGAGGGTACGGCGTCCCGTATCGAGGGGATCGGCCTCACTGAAGTAGCCCGGGAGACGCTCATGCGCCATGCCGTGGCTTATCCCGAACGCCGCGCCCGAAGGAAAGAGCTTGACCCGGGCGGCAATTATCATTGGCGGCGGCGCGGGGAATACCACCAGATCAACCCCGAGACCATCATGAGTCTCCAGCATGCGACCCAGCAGAACAGCCGCGACAAGTTCCGGAAATTCTCCGAGCTGGTAAACGATCGAAACCGCAACATGGCTACCCTGCGGGGATTGATGAAGTTCCGCTCGGACGCGCCCATCTCCCTTGATGAAGTCGAGCCGGTCGAGAGTATTGTGAAACGGTTCTGCACGGGGGCCATGTCCTTTGGCTCGATTAGCCGCGAGGCCCACGAGAACCTGGCCATTGCCATGAACCGTATCGGCGGTCGGAGCAACACGGGGGAAGGCGGCGAGGATCCAAAACGATTCGAGCCTGATGAAAACGGCAACCTGCGGCGCAGCGCCATCAAGCAGGTCGCGTCGGGCCGTTTCGGCGTTACCAACGAATACCTGGTCAATTCGGACGAGCTTCAGATCAAAATGGCCCAGGGCGCGAAACCCGGCGAGGGCGGCCAATTGCCCGGCCATAAGGTGTTCGATGAAATCGCCAAGGTTCGGTATTCAACACCGGGCGTCGAGCTGATTTCACCGCCTCCCCATCACGATATCTACTCCATCGAGGATCTGGCCCAACTCATCCACGACCTGAAGAATGCCAACGTCCACGGCAATGTTTCGGTGAAGCTGGTGTCCGAGGTCGGCGTGGGAACCATCGCGGCCGGCGTGTCGAAAGGCAAGGCCGATTTGGTACTCATTAGCGGCGACTCGGGCGGTACGGGCGCTTCACCCCTTAGCTCGATCAAGCACGCGGGCCTGCCCTGGGAACTGGGGTTATCCGAAACCCATCAAGTTCTGGTCGAGAACAACCTCCGGAGCCGGATTCGCGTTCAGACCGATGGCCA
>PWNM01000475.1 GCA_003557825.1 Candidatus Hydrogenedentota bacterium
GGATTGAGTCGCGCAATTGCAGGCGCACTAAGTCCCGTTCCACGGGATCGAAGAAACTGATGATACGGTTGATCACCTCGGATGCGGTGTTCGAGTGCAAGGTGCTGATGACCAGGTGGCCTGTAGCCGCTGCGCTAATGGCGGATCGGATGGTATCTGGATCGCGCATCTCGCCGATTACAATGACGTCCGGATCGTGACGCAGCGACGCTGTTACGGCTTCATTGAAGTTCCGTACGTCTTTTCCCGTGTTTCGTTGTGAGACAATGGCCCGCTTGTTGCGGTGAACGAACTCGACAGGATTTTCGATACACAGAATATGGCATGTCTTGGTCGAGTTGATCCAATCTACCAGTGCCGCTACCGTAGTGGTTTTCCCGCTACCCGTCATCCCTGTAACAAGCACTAGCCCGTGGTGGAGTTTGGCCAGTTCTTTCATGGTCTCGGCGGGGATATGCAGATCCTCGAAGGATGGGATGGTTTCGGGTAGATAGCGGAAGGTGCAATGGGGCGCGCCGCCTTTTACAAAGGCCGATACGCGCGAATATCCGAGACCCATTTGGTGATAGTTAAAGCTAGTCTGATGGGCTTCCTCGAACTCTTGCCATTCCCCCGTCGTGCAAATATTTTTAATCATGGCCCGTATCTGGGCCGCCGAAAGAGGCGGCATGATATCCGAATTGCGCGTTTCGTTGTCGACGCGAAACACGGGCGGAATGCCGGGCGTCAGATGGACATCGCTTGCCTTGTACGCGACCATAGCTTTAAATAATAGTTCGACGCTAATTGGGTCAATACGGAAGTTTTCGCCGTGTACCCGCCAGATCTCCTTGAGTTTGATGCACTTTGAGAGCGCGTCCACCGCCTCGTCTACTTTCTCCGAATCGGCACCCTCTTCGGTGGCGGGGCATTTTATCGTGTATACCGAATCCTCGGCATGGGCCTCACACAGTCCCGGATAGTCCTTGAGTACGGCGTCCACCTTCTCGGTGATGCCGTTTTCAACATGGAACTTCAGGGTATAGCTGGTAAACGGCCCCGAGTATTCGGGGCGGTCCGCTGAGACATCCAGATCCCCCGACAGCGCCACCAGTCGGCGGGGCATCCCTTCCACTTTGGCCAGTTGCGCTTCGCCCATCGAGATGATCTCCCGAACGCTTTCCCGCATTCCCATTCCCAGGATATGTTCCGCCATGGTCGCCCTTTCCCGGTATCCGACGCTTACGCGTCACCGTTGTACTCCCCAAATCCAGCTTGTACGCAAACTGTGAGCATGCCTAATATACGGGCTTACGTTAGAGATTTCAAAATGTAGGACAAAAACCGATCTTGATCCTTGAGTGGGGGGATGCCTTGGGCCGCCGGAAAGGGGCATGAAACGGCATCAATACAAATGGACCTTGAAGGACGCAATTGCATCATTGCGAACGCTCGGGATACACTCAACCTGTCGCGGAATCCACCGCAGGTACTTGACCGGGGTACATGAACATGCTAATCGAAAAGTATCACCCTCCCTGGGTGCGCGTCTGGCTGGGTATTCGCCGGCGTATTCTCTCGGGCATTTTGTTGCTGGTACCGTTGGCCGTTACTGTATTCGTGCTGTCCCTGATCCTGAGAGGGACGATTGGCGTCTTGTTACCCGTGTTGCGACCTTTGACCGGGGATCTACCCCTTTTTGTTGTTCTGCCGCTTGCGTTGGTGGTTCTCGTGGTGGGGCTCTATCTGGTGGGCTCATTGGCATCCCATGTGATCGGCCGCAAACTGATTACCTATGGCGAGTGGATGGTCAGCCTGGTCCCGTTCGTCAAAACCATCTATTCGGCCTCGAAAAAGGTGATCGATACCTTTGTGGAACTACCCGAAGGGGGGCGCAAACAGGTAGTTTTGGTAAATTTCCCATCGCCTGAGCTACGGGCATTTGGTTTTGTGACGGGTCGAATCATCACCCCTGACGGTGTCGACTGCTTCAAGGTCTTTATTCCGACGACACCCAACCCCACTACAGGTTTTCTGCAATTAACCCCTGTGGCCACGACCCCGGTACTGGATCTGTCGCCCGAGGAGGCCATATCGCTGATCATGTCCGGAGGCATCATGGCCCCCGATCGGCTTACGGCGTCGTATCTCGTTTCCAGCAAGGATGACTTGCCACCTATCCATCCGGAATAACCACCCACCCGGCACAAATGTATGAGCCGGGTTCGCTACGTCCGCAACCACCCAGTAAGCCCCTTTTGTCAAGAAGTCAACGCCTGCCACCAGAGGAAATACCAGGCCGCGGCTTTCCGTCTACAACCTTTGTAAAACGAATATGACGTTAAAAACCGTCTATCGGCCGGATGGTCTGATCACTTTGTTGACCCGCCCATAAACTGGGATTCCATTCTATGATATGCTCTATAACTTCATTTGGGTGGGATATACGGGAGGAATAGCCAATGAAGCATGCAATCATGGTTGGTGCTGTGCTGGTATTGCTGATTGGATGTGCTGTGACCTCAGTTCGAGAACCGGCAGTGGGAGCGGGTCAAGGTTATATGGCCCATCTAGCTACCCCACAAATGGGGCAAAGCATGCGGGCGTCGTCGAGCGACCCTGACTGGCGCGACGGGAATGCGGACAGTCGGCCCATCATGCCCGGCGAAACCCTTGTGCTAGGCGAACTCGAAGGTCCCGGTATTATCGAACACATATGGACCACCATGACGGCTAACGAATACGGCTACTCTCGGCTCCTGGTCCTGCGGATGTACTGGGACGATACGCCGCATCCTTCGGTCGAGGTTCCTTTGGGCGACTTCTTCGGCGTTGGCCATGGGATGGACCGTTCGTTTTCATCATTTCCTATCAGTGTTTCCTCCGAGGGGCGAGCCCGGAACTGCTATTGGCCCATGCCATTCCGAAGATCGGCCAGGATCACCATCACCAATGAAGGGCGGAATCCCGTTATGGCTTTCTTCTGGTATATCAACTGGCGGAAGCTTCCAAGCCTTTCTTCCGATACCCTTTATTTTCATGCTAAGTACCGGCAAGAGCACCCCACTACGATGGGGCAAAACTATCTAATCGCTGATATTGAGGGGGCTGGTCATTTCGTAGGAACCCTATTGAATGTTCGGCAACGCCAAAGTGGTTGGTGGGGAGAAGGAGACGATTTCTTCTTTATCGACGGAGAAGAGGAGCCCCGCCTTCGCGGAACTGGGACCGAGGATTATTTTTGCGATGCGTGGGGATTTCGGAAGTTCCATTACCCCTTCTATGGGGTTTCCATGTACGACGGAGGTTATGATGCCCTTACTCGAACGACTGTCTATCGATGGCATATACCCGATCCGGTTTTGTTTTCCAAATCGTTAAGA
>PWNM01000203.1 GCA_003557825.1 Candidatus Hydrogenedentota bacterium
CGCGTCTCCGGTATGAGTCACCGCCGCCAACGGATATGCCCCCCGCGCCTGGAGACGATCCAACACATCAATATCACCGGACAAGGCCCACACGGTATCGTCGAGAAAATCGGCCAGATCGAAACGGTCAGCAAGATGAAAAGCTGAGATCATGGCGCAGAGCCGGGCATAGCCTTCCCGATTTCGCGCCAATACGACCGTTTCGTCAAGTTCAACGCCAAGAATGGGTTTAATCCCCGCACGTAGGGCGGCCTTATAGAAAGAAATAGCGCCGTACAGTCCGCCGGTATCGGTTAATGCCAGCGCCAGCATACCCAAGTCGGCTGCCCGGGCTACGAGATCGGCTGGAGAAGCGACCCCGTCAAGCATGGAATAGCGACTGTGGACGCATAAATGGACCATGAATAAAACGATGCCTCGCGGAGTGCTTGATCGGACAAATTACTGTATTTATTTTCAGTTATTATGCCCAGTTTTTTCCGCGCTGTCAATCGAAGAGAGGGTATTATCCCGATGTCTGCTGATGCATGACGGGCTTGAGAGCGGTGTAAATGGCCCGGTAGCGCTCGAAACCGGCATCGTATACCTTCGCCGCTTCCGGGTTAGGCTCAACCGTATCGAACAAAGGCTCCATGGCAGCGGCGGCATCGGTCAGGTTTGGATGCAAACCGGCGGCAACCGCGGCGCACACCGCCGAGCCCAGGCAGGTCGCATGCTTTTCGTGGGATACCATCAAGGGGATGCCGGTAACCGAAGCGATGATGCGTGTCCAAAGTAGGTTTTCTGCTCCGCTGCCACAGACACGCAAGGACTCGATGGGTAAGCCGCCATCCAGATAGGTTGTGAGGACGTTGCGGATTCCGAAGGCGCACCCTTCGAGTACGGCACGGTACAGGTGTGCGGGGCTATGTTCCAGAGTAAGGCCGCAAAACACCCCGCGGGCGTTGAAGTCGAAATAGGGAGTCCGACTCCCTCGCCATGCATCGAATACAGTCAGACCCTCGGATCCCGGAGCAATCGCCGCGGCATCCTGTCCAAGACGGTGATGGGTCTCCGCGTCGTCGTTGAACCCGAGAGTCTTGACCAACCACCCCACAACGCTGGCTCCGGAGGTCTGTCCGGCTTCGTATGCCCAATAGCCCCTTCGAATCCCATCGGGAAAGGGCCCCATGACGCCATTGATGATCAGCGGTTTATTGTGTTCGACGGCCATTACGATGGACGTTCCCAAGGCGAGCGAAGCCGTTCCAGGATGGAAACAGTTTTTGCCGACAGCAGCCGTCCAGCCGTCCATTCCCCCATGGGCCACGATACATTGGGGCGTAAGACCGAGAGCGTCTGCGGCAGCAGGAGTCAACCGCCCGACGGGTTCACCGAGATACACGACCTCGCTGGGGCTTTTGATAGCCAGCTCGGGGAGTCCGAGTGATTCGTAGAATGCCACCGGCCATCCCTTTTTCGGAGTCCAATGACGCTTTCCCGATGCATTGCTGTTCGAGGTCACCCATCGACCGGTCATGCGGTGGATAAGCCAATCCGCTCCTTCAACAATGCGTTCGGCCGCGGCATAGGTCTCCGGTTCATGGATTTGGGCCCACAGAACCTTCGGGAGCGTCCATTCAGGCGAAATCCGGCGGCCGCAGGTATCCAAGGCGGGGTGGCCCGTTTCTTCGATATACTGCGCCTCCGCAGCAGCCCGATGGTCCATCCATAACAGGGCAGGGCGCAACGGATGCCCGCCATCGGTACAAAAGACACCGGTATAGGAAGTGCCGTCGCAGGCCAGGGCAGCAACCGTTTCGGGGGGAATACCTCCGTCGCGCAAGCAGCCCCGCACGGCCCCACACAGGGCATCCCACCAGTCTGCCGGCCGTTGCTCCGCATGGCCTGGATGGGGATACTGCGTGGTATAGCCTCGGATGGCCTGAGCGACTAATAGACCGTCAGGCTGATACATGGCTGCCCGCAAGCTCTGCGTACCACAATCTATGCCAAGGACCAGCGGCTGCATCATGATTCCAGCATGAGGCACATTCCTAGCCTCCACCCTGCTCATAATATCGCAACAGGGCGTTGACATAGGCCTGGGCAAATCGCTGCCGCCAAGCCGGATCGGACAAGCGTTCGCAATCGGTACGATTGGTCATATTGGCCGCCTCGACCAGGATCTTTGTTGGAACTTCCGTATTGCGCAGCACGGCAGGCAGGAAGAACCGTCCACCAGAGCGTCGGATAACATTGCGAATAGGCGGCCCTTTATCAAAGCGTTTTACCCGCTGTTTTCCTAACTCATCCAGCAGCACCTCGGCAAAGTTTCGTGACAACGCTTCGTCACGTTGCCGTTCCGAAGCCGTTGAGGTGAAGGTCCGCTGTTCCCGAGCTTCAGCAAAACGATCATAGAACGAGTCTGGCGAAGGCCGTTCGCTATCGCGACGGTAAGGCGCACCAGGGACATATATCATGGCGCCGCGAAGGGTTTCATTGAACAAAGCATCGGTGTGGATGCTCGTGAAGATAATATTTCGCTCGTCCACCCCATTTGCAAGTTCCCGCCGATAAATCGAGTTGGCCAGATAGGAACGTAGATTGGCGGAATAGGTCGAGTTGGTGTTTTCATAGGGCGGCGATGTCAAAAGGATTTCATTTTCGTCGTGCTGAAACCGGGTGGCATTGGTCGGAGTATATCCCTGCATCGGGTCAAGCAGCGTCATATACACTGTTGCATTTGTGGTGGTCAACAGAATCTCGCGAATCCGAGAGGCGATGTCATATACGATTTCATCTTCATATAGGCTAAATCCATTTTTAGTCATGATGGCTCCGGGATCACGTCCGCCATGCCCCGGATCAAGGATCACTACAACCCCGTCGAGATTTCGCGCACCGGGCTGTTCGCCGCGTAATCGCTGGGCCTCGCGCATTGTTTCCTCGTAGGCTATTCGCCGCGGATGATCCGAAGGAAGGAATCGTGCCGCAAGCATGTCGAGCGGGATTTTGATCGGTTGTCCTGTCTCCATGTCGGTAACATCGCGAATTCGGCTCCGTCGTTGAATAACGTCGCAAGCCACCAGAATATCGACGTTTTCCCGATAGTCGGTGAAGCGTACAACCACGGGGGTATATAGTGAGGCGTCTCCTCGCTGCAGGTGATACAGCGCATAGGGGCCTTCTTCGTCCTCACCATACGACAGAAGATCGGCATAGCCGTTTAGATCGGCCAACAGGGCACTGTTATCGCTCCTGGGTTGAGGTACGACCGCAGCATCCACTGTGCTTGTTGAGTAGGACTCATCTCCTGATCTGAGAGGTTCATCAACCGGCTCGATGTTGATTTCATTCTCGACGGCCTCGTGTGGTTCCTCAGCGGATGGTTCAGCTTGTTCGGGTGGATTGCGATACGAGGTCGGTTCCCACATCACTTCGCGGAGCAGCTCCCGAGGGAAAAATATCCTCTGCCCTACCTGGAGCGTTGTGGTCTCCAATTCGTTCGCTTTCATCACGAGATCCTGATTGAATCCGTTCCCGGTCAACCATTCACTCAGGCTCCACAGGGTTTCCTGGCCCCTTCCTTCGCCGGCGAAGCGTACAACATGGGTCCATCCCGACTCGTCCACATAGTCGTCGGTGAAAATGGCCAGAAGCATGACCCGGTGCACTTCGGAACGAAGGCTTCGGTAGGGGATTGCCACGCGGCCTTTTCCAGCGTATATTTTCCATTCCTGCGGACGAGCAAGGACGCGGGCAAAAAACGGTTCGGCGGAGGGACCAGACGGGGGATCGCACTCAAGAAACAGGGACCGGCCATTACGAAGAACAGCTTGATAACCCTCTTCGAGATCAACACGCACGTCGACAGCAGACGCCGACATCCCTAGCGCGATCGTTAGGAACCCCACAACCAGGATGAAAGCTGTGCTGACATCGAAACGGTTCATGAGAATAGTCCGCTGTCCCGTGCCGTTGCCTACTCAACCGCCAGGATGAATCGACAACACACAATCCCCTTTATTATCTGTCAAGAGACTACCATATCTTGTGGTTCAAAAGAAAATAAAACGCCTCAATGGGGTCAACTCCCTATTGAGGCGAAAACACCACAATATGTTGTAGTATTTCACAGGACTATAGGCTCAGGAAACCTGGTATAAGTCTCGAAGCCGCGCCCATAGATAGCGGGTAATCGATTCCTGCACACCAGGATCGAGTCCGATGAACCGGATCCCAAAAAGTTTCATCGTAGGATGCTCCCGATGCCTGTCCTCCTCGGCAAAATGCACGATCTTACCCAAAACCGTGTGTGTGGATTCGCCCGGGAGAGACACCGTGATATCAACCGTGGTGTCATAATCGAAAGGCGCATGCGTTCGGATTAGAGCGCCGCCACCGCTCAGATTGAGCAGATCCGCATCATACCGCCGGACATGTACCTCGTCCTTCACCTGAACGGTAAGATCCGTTGGAACGCGACACGAGCTTCGGTGCTGAGATCGGAAGCATTGGGTCGGTCGTTTCAGCAGAATCTGACCGGATTCAATCGTCGGGCCCGCTACCACCTGAGCAGGATATCGGTTAAAACCGTGCTTATCATGAAACTCCAGTTCGACAAGCATCCCCTCGATGGGATAATCAGCTGCAGGAAAAGAAACTCCGATAGTATCATCCGTCACATCTAGAATGCGCGACATAAAATGGTCGTCGAGCACGGTAACCAAACAAGTATTGCCTTTTCGGATATCATCGGGGTCCGCCCCGGTAAGCACTTCACTCATGGCCATACGCCTCCCTCAGTTACCCTAATCGTAGCATACCCGCGGCAAAACGTAAAGTACGCGCTTACCGCTTATCCATTAGATCGCGATCAATCAATAACAATCGATCCCCCCTGGGTCTCGATGGTAATTTGAAATTGGCCGTCCAATCCTTCGAGCGGACGCCCCTGAAACCGTTGATAATCGGCCCCGATTTCACCCGTAAGGGGGATGGCGGAACGAACCTGTCCATTACGTGCAATCGCCAATAACGTGACATCAGCCGATTCGGGAATCAAGATGCTCACATCCCCGTCTTCCGCCTGAATATCGAAATTTCCGCCGATTCCCTCCAATGGGATGATTCGAATGTCCCCCCCCCGCTGGTAGGCATTGACCGCTCCATGGGGTGAGTCGACTACAATTTTCCCTTGCTCGCAATGAATCGACTGTTGGCCATAAACGTTACGAGTTGTCACCGTACCATGATAGGCTGTGATGGAGATAGGGCCTGCACATTGGGAAACCAGCACATCCCCATTGTGATTGGTGACCATGAGTTCATTTTTTGCATGCTCGACGCTGACCTTCCCCTTTAGCTGCTCAATGGTTACGGGCTCCCCTATTCCTTTTAGGACTGTTTGCCCATCGGCAGCGTTTAGCTGTAGACGAGAAGTGCGAGGTACGGTCAACACCAAGTCGATACGATAATATGAGCACCCCAACGCCCCCATATCGTCTCGTACGGCGGTGCGTATGCTTAACTGGCCATCGTCAATCTGTGTGACATTCACATCCAGCGCTTCAATAGCCGGCCGTGGATTGGCATCGGGCTCCATCCGAACCACCTGTGTCGCCCGAAGATGGGCTCTATCTGAATCGACGCCTTCAATTCGCACGTTGCCCACGATAGCATCTACTACGATTTTGGTCCCTTCCGGTAGGTCGATTTCCTTTCGAACCACTCCCTCGGTATATACACCCCGGGCGGTTCCTGAGTCTATCATTTCGATACGCTCATCTTCGTTCCGGATTTCAATATCGCCGAAGGATGTATGGAGTGCGATGCGTTGTCGCGCCTCGGGATTCGCACGATGACCGAATGTCAGGTCGCCGCTTGATGTAGGGTTTATTGTTACATCTGAGTACAGCGTCCCAAACAAGACATGAGCATCGATGGCCGGATCATCTTGATCGTTCAACACCAGAATGATAGACCCGCTATCACAGGACACATCAATATCCACATCCTGGGCCAATTCCCGCAAGGTAACGGATCCCAAGAAGCTGTTAACAACCAACGAGCCGGCCACTTCCGCAAACTCCGCCTTTACACCACGAAGCTCAAACGACCCACCTTTGCGAAGGTTTCGCGCAGTCAGAGGAAGCTCGCCGCGAGCCCGGACGCGCACATTCCCGCTAAGGTCGCGTAACGTAAGCGCACCGAACTGGGAATCAATGCCGACCTTTCCTTCGATCCCCTTCACTACAGTATCGCCAAAACTGTTTCGAATGTTCAGGTTGATGCCTCTGGGAACCCGAACCAGATAATTGACCTCCTTGGCGATCCGGCCACGATCAGGCGGAGGAGGGTAATCAGTCCGTATATCCACCCTATCGTCTCGGGCATCGACTGAGATGTTCACCGCTTTCGATATCTCTTGCGCCAGGTCGTAGGTGTCCCCCGCAACCAGGATATCCGCTTGCACTTGGATGACGGGATTGTCCCAAGGTTGTACTCGGATCTCGCCAAATTCATTCGAGATAGAAAGGGTCGCATTGGGGCGAACGGGAAAATTGTCTATGTACTCCCTCGCGACAGGAGTTTTGCCGGAGAAGTCGACCACATCTACATTGCCAAGAGGACTAAATTGAGGCCGAAACAGGCGTTGGGTCGTCTCGCCGACTCGATTCAAGCCACGTGCAATGGCCTCAAAAACCGATCCGGCGGAGTCAAGGATATCGGACTGGGCGTGTGCGGGGAAGGCGGTTCCCATAATGGCCAACAGCAGTATGAGTGCCGCAATAAAGGCTTGGGTCCGTATGGTGTTAATCGAACACATCCCTCCGTTGGTTAAAGGGTACGTTCCACATACAGAGATTTGAGAGCGTCCACCTGCCGTTGCAGACTGGCCGTTGCAAGCTGATTGGCCCGAATACACCCCGGGTTGCGTTGTAACGCTGCGAGCGCCTCCGCCAGATCGCTGTTGAGCGCCAATGCTTCGCGCCGGTGCTTCCATTCTTCGAGGCTCTGCCGCTCGTTTGCCGGTGAGTCGAGTACCGCCGCCAGCTCCTGGTATTCGGATGACACCCGACGGATGGCTTCCGGAGATGAATGCTCGGCCTCGGGCACAATCCGCTGGGTTGCATGGCCGGATTGAGTAGACCGCATATTCGCCGCTTCCGGCTCCTCGCCGGCAATTGCCGCCTGAAACGAAATGGCCGCTACCACCACCACTCCCGTGGCACAAGCCAATCCTTGAACCAGTCGAGCAGCAGCTTTTATGGAGCGTCTGCGTTTTTCGAAGGCATGCTGTTCGCCCCGAGCCGCGTTCAGGATCTGCGCTGTCAAGGCCTCGCTTGGCTCTAACTCGGGAGTCTGGGCAACAAACCGCAAGGTATTCTGCATTGCATCGACTTCGGCTCGGCATTTGGGACATTTTGTAATGTGTCGCTGAGCTTCCATGCTGATGGGCATGCCGCCATCCGTCACGCTTTCCGCGTGTCGTAGCAGATCCCGTTTTCTGGGGTGAAACCTCATGCGCCGTATCCTTACACGTATTCGCGGAACTTCTCGAGCAACGGTCGAAGTGCTCGTTCCGCACGCACCACGCGTGATTTGGCCGTTCCAACTGGGACATTCGTTACTTTCGAAATCTCGTCATATGACAAATCCTGGAAGCGGCGCAGCACAAAAGCTTCGCGCTGATGTTCCGGCAGCTTTTTTAGGGCAGCATTGACGGCCTCTGATACTTCGCCCCGTTGGAAATCCGCCAGGACATCAGCGTTGTCGTCTCCCATATGCTCGAGGGGATCCGACTCGTCTTCATCTTGCCTTCCCCAATAGGAAAGGCTGAAGAATTTGGGCCGCCGCTTCCGACGCATCCACTCTTTCGATACGATATTCGAGGCAATCGTATATAAATAGGTCGTAAATTTCGCTGTCGGTTGATACCTGGAAGCGTTCTTGACCAACGCAATAAACACTTCCTGGGTCAACTCCTCAGCAATTTGACGGTTCTGAACCATACGATATATATAATTCAACACGCCGCGCTG
This sequence comes from Candidatus Hydrogenedentota bacterium, assembly GCA_003557825.1. Classification (GTDB taxonomy): domain Bacteria; phylum Hydrogenedentota; class Hydrogenedentia; order Hydrogenedentales; family SLHB01; genus PWNM01. The sequence continues at coordinate 8,028 of PWNM01000203.1, forward strand.
ATGTCGCCGGAGCAGCTCGGCAAAGGCCTGTTCATTGCCCTCGCCATGGGAGAGCATGAGCGACTCATCGCTCCATTGGCGTAACGCCTGCGCATCGCTTTCCAGCACCCGCTGAGATTTGCCTCTAAAAGGCGTTGGCGCACTCCCTATCCCATCCGCCATAATCGTTGCAATCCCTCTAAGCTATATTCTCCATGTCTATATGAATACACGGAAAACGACAAAAGTTCCCTTAGTTTCACTGGCTCACTATAGCACGTTGGCCATCAGAACCCAACACTTCATAAAACGGATTTCATCTTCCATTTTCATATATCGTTAAGAAACGTCCATAATTGTTTTCGGATTTCGAACATGGCCAATGGCATCATCATACGAAATAATCCCGTCCATGTAAATTTCCTTGATGCTCCGATCCAGGGTCATCATGCCGTCGCGAATGTTGGTTTCCATAATGCTGTAGACTTGATGCGTCTTTCCTTCGCGAATGAGATTGGCCACTGCGGTGTTGTTACGTAATACCTCGCAAGCCAAAATCCGCCCCTCCTCATCCGCCCGGGGCAACAATCGTTGGGAAACAACGCCCAGGAGAGTCATAGACAACATAAACCGAATCTGTTGTTGTTGTTCGGCTGGGAATACGTCAATAACCCGGTCCACAGACTGGATGGCATCATTGGTATGCAGGGTCGCCATGACCAAGTGTCCGGTCTCGGCGGCGCGCAAAGCTGCTTGAATAGTTTCCAAGTCGCGCATTTCGCCGATAAGGATAACATCCGGGTCCTGGCGCAACACGTATTTGAGCGCATCCGAGAAGCTATGGGTATCGCCGCCCACTTCGCGCTGATCAACAATGCCTTTCTTGTGTTTGTGGACGAATTCGATGGGATCCTCGACGGTAATAATATGGCATTCGCGAGTCGAGTTGATGACATCGATCATCGATGCTTGCGTGGTGGTTTTACCGTGGCCGGTCGGTCCCGTGACCAAGATCAACCCCTGATTCGCCTTGGCCATCTCAGTCACCACCTCAGGAATACCCAATTCCTCAGGATCCGGGATATCCTCCGGTATGGGCCGGAATGCTGCGGTAACAGCGCCTTTTTGATAATATACATTCACCCGAAATCGGTGTTTTCGGCCCACAGCAAGGGAGAGGTCGAGTTCTTTGTTTTCCTTGAACTGCTCCCGCTGTTCTTCGCTTAGGGCCCCAAAAATAAGCTTCTCGGTTTGTTCCGGGGTCAGGGCATCGCTGCGCGTGCGAAAGAGCTTACCATTCACTCGAAGAATCGGCGGGGCTCCCGCGCTGATGAGCAGATCAGAGGCGTTTTCCTTGCGTACCATATCAAAAAGCTTCTGGAGTTCCATAGGTAGTTCCTTTGCCCTGTACTGACCCGGGCGCACCCGCGTCGGTTGTCCCTGTGCCTCGATGATACTGTCATGCCTTGGCCTGGCGCAACGCATGGCCCTGAGAGATAGAAAGTTTAGCCTGTTTTATGTCCTACTGCAATCATCCGCTGCGAATCAGGGCTCAAATCAGCCCCCGAAAAATCCCCGTAGAACCGTTCAATCCTGAGTCCTCCCTGTAAGAGCAGCTGCTCAAACTCCTCAGGGGCATATAGGCGGACCGATTCCTCGAACGTCGCTACATAACGGTTCTCTCGGGATACACGAGTTCGTTTGTTAATCCGCCCTTCATTATCATCGATCCAGCGAGTATCATCGACCGTATAGAGTCCGGCCTTTCGGACACTGTGGGGCTCTAGACCACGTCGTACGGCATCGGGATTGATGTAGTCAATAAAAAACCGCCCTTCAGAACGTAAAGACCGCGCAACGCTTTGGACCGTCATCCGATTCTCGTCTTCGTGCCGGAAGTATCCAAAACTGGTGAAGAAATTGAACACCACATCGAATGCAGCGACAAAAGGGACGGCTCGCATATCAGCACGAACAAGGCGGAAAGATTCACCTCGTTCACGTTGGGCCATCGCAAGAAGAGTCGACGAGTAATCGAGACCAACAAGAAAATCCACATTGGGGTGCAAATGCGTCATGTGGCGTCCTCCCCCACATGCTAAGTCCAGGACGCGATCCGTGGGTTGTAGTTTTACCGCTTCGGCCGCGAACCGGACTTCATCACGAGCGGCCTCAACGCTTCGATGGGCATAGATAAGGGAATACAACTCCCCGAATGACTCGGCATACCAGTTCGGGTCTATTTCGCGATCCTGCTCCATTATCGTAGAACCTTCCTTTGATGATCATGGGAACATGGTTTCGACAAACATGCAAACCACCTTGACCATAGTACCCACTGTTTGGGAATCGACAGCATCAAAAGCTCCATCGGTTACATGTCCATGAACCGCAGCTAACGACAACAAAGCCGTCGATTGGTCTTCCTCAATAATCGTACGAGTACGGAGGCTTGCGATAAGATGTGCCAATGGAACAGGTTCGCCGTTGGATTCCGTGATTCGTATTGGCGGTTTGAGACGCAAACAAACAGCCCGAACTGCTGCATCGAGTACCGCCGCAGCAAGCATAGCCGCCGACAGATGTTCGAAAAGCCGAGGCTGGGCCGCTCCAAGAGATTCCTGCGCCTGATTCAACAGCCGCATGAATACCCCCTTTTCAACAACAAGGGCCTGATCTTCCAACAATCCTTCGGCATAGCTGCTTCTGAATGCCCGAAGGAATCCAAGCGCCCAAGCCAGCCTTTCGGGATGGGGATCAATGCCTCGAAGCTCATGGATAACATGCCAATTCGCGCTTCCCTGCGGGATAACACGGCTGAGGAACAGGACGCAGTCGGCACGCCATTCCATAAAGGTCAACGGTTCGAGTTGGATTCGATCCGCACTCCGCCGCCAGCCACCTGATTCGAAAGGTTCCCACGCCCCTGGCATGGTCCGTATGGTCTCACCAAGCGCTTCGCCACGCTCAATCAGGTAGTCAAACCGCCTGAGCCGGCTTTGCCGAAGTGTGTTAACTGCCACCCCACACGCCTCATTCAAGTCTGCGGCCGGTGCCGCGCATTAAGCGTCGATACCAAGGCCGCTTGGATTCACGAATAGAGTTAGGCATTGACTCTTCGGGCGGGCGTTCCTCTTTCGGCGATTCTTCCACAAGATGCTCCGGCTCCTCCGGCGGCTTCTCAAGACCAACCTGATGTATTTTGAGCAAATTGGTTCGACCTGCAACGGCCAAAGGTGTTCCCGCAACCACTATCACCGTATCGCCGGGTTCGGCCAGTTCGTTTTGCAGAAGATGGGTGTCGATTACCGTAAGCATTTCATCCAGATCGTCAACCTCCACCTGCTGCTCAGCAAACACGCCCCAGTATAGAGCGCATCGACGCCGAGCGGTCTCGGTCATCGTAAATGCCGTTATCGCCATGGGAGGTCGTTGGCGTGCGATGGCCATGGCAGTATAACCCGAACTCGTGAAGCACACAATTCGCTTTATCGATAACCCGGCGCATATATGACGAACGGCGTATCCAATAGCATCGCCAAACGAACCATTAAAATCGACCGGCCTTTGAGAGATGTCGCGCTCTGCGATAGCATCATCAGCCTTTTCCGCAATGCGCGCCATGGTGGTAACCGTCTCGACGGGGAATGAACCGATGGCCGTTTCGCCTGAGAGCATCACAGCATCGGTTCCATCATAGATGGCGTTCGCGACATCGGTTGTTTCCGCACGAGTGGGCCGAGGACTATCGATCATGGACTCGAGCATCTGCGTCGCGGTGATAACGGGGATGCCCCGCGCATTGCAGGCACGAATGCCTTGCTTTTGCACTTGAGGTACATCCTCGAGAGGTATCTCAATGCCAAGGTCGCCGCGGGCAATCATGACTCCGTCTACATGGTCTAAAAGGGCATCGAAATTAGAGACTGCTTCGGGACGCTCAATTTTGGCAATAAGCCGAACTTCGGGATAGTCAGCTCCAAGCAAATCGGACAAAGCCTTCATATCATCGGGACTTCGCACAAAGGACAATGCAATATAGTCAACACCTAGATCGGCAGCAAAAAGGGCATCTTCACGGTCTTTTTCCGTCAAAGAAGGGGCGCTAACAGCAACGCCGGGCAAGTTGATCCCTTTGCGTTCTCCCAGTTCTCCGCCATGGACAACGCGGCACCGTACTTCCGTCTCCGCTGTTTCCTCGACGGTGAGTTCGAGGGCTCCATCGGCAAGCAGTATTCGGTCGCCAGATTGCACATCACGGGGCAAGTCAGGATACGTAGTTGCGATGCGTTGCGGTGTTCCCACAAAATCATCTGTGGTAATGGTTAATACAGCGCCTTCGTCCAGTCGCACAGGCTTTCCTTCCTGGAGGCGTCCTGTCCGAATCTTGGGGCCCTGCAAATCCGCAAGTATGGCCACGTTGCGGCCTATGGAATCCGCCGCTTCGCGTATTGTCCCGTATATCCGCGCATGGGTATCATGTGTTCCATGGGAGAAGTTCAGCCGAGCTACGTCCATGCCCGCTTTAACAAGCACATGGATACGCTCGGGTGTATCCGTGCTTGGACCGAGGGTGCAAACTATTTTGGTACGCCGCACAGCTTTCCTCTCCCTGGATTTACGTTTTATGCATCGGCAAAGGCTGCGTAAATGGCCTCCACCGCGGCTAGCATATCCTCGTTTGCCACTCCAACGATGATGTTATTCTCTGATGAGCCCTGGTCTATAACACGCACATTAACGGAGTTTTCTGCGAGTGCCGCAAACAATTTTGCCGCAACACCGACTCGTCCCGCCATGCCTTGGCCAACGGTTGCGACAAGCGCCAGATCATGGGTTAAGGAGATACCGTCGGGTGAACACACCCGTTCAATACCCCGCAAAATGGAACTACCATGGTTGGCCATTTCCTCGTCTTCAATGATAACCGACATGGTATCAATTCCTGTCGGCATATGCTCGAAATTAACGTTGTGCTCTTCGAGCACGGCGAGAACCCGGCGGCCAAATCCGCGCTCCTTGTTCATCAG
>PWNM01000593.1 GCA_003557825.1 Candidatus Hydrogenedentota bacterium
CAGATATTTCGTTGATTTCCGCCTCTTGTTCAGATAGTCTCCCAAAGCGTCGGCAGCCTAACTGGTTTATGGATGTCGCAGAACTGCGTCTTGGGCGGTGAAGCAGGGCGGGGTTTTCCGTTGGATGTCCGCCGTGGCAGTATGTACTGGTAGAAGCAACACACAGGAGGCAATGTCATGGATATGAGCACGCTTACGGCGTTTTTTATGTGGTGTACGATTTTGAATGGGGCCCTGTTGATCCTGTGGACCGTCATGTTTATGGCCGTCCCGGATTTTGTCTATCGCATCCACAGCAAATGGTTTCCCATTTCCCGCGAGGCCTTCGACATCACCCTCTATGCCCTTGCCGGCGGGTACAAGATCGTCTTCCTGGTCTTTAACCTGATCCCGTTCATCGCATTGGTCATCGTTGGGTAGAGGCAGCGACGGGCCATCATGTCGGAGACTGGGGGGCTATTGATCCGTCCAGCCTAAGACCACCAGATCCCCCGGCTGTACCAGGGTGCGGAATCGCGGACCTTCGAGCTCACGCCAGGAGCCGTCCGGTTTCCTCAAGTGGATCGTCCGGGAATCGTCAAATTCGATGCGAAGAACCATGATGTGGGCGTAGTCTTTGTTGACCACCGCCAGATAGCGGTCCTGCCCTTTCTGGAGCGTCGAGACCACCGCCCCGTCCTTGCCCTGCGCCACCAGCTCGACAATGGGCGCCTTTGGCTCGTACCGTTGGGTCCCAGGCGTGAGGGGAGTCTCGTCCCCATCCCATGGTTCGGGGCTATCCTCTACGCCGGGCCGCCATTGTTGTCGAATTCCGGTATGTCCTACCTCTACGACCGAAGCCCCACGGAAAACAGGAGCCAGTTGTTGGAGGTCCCCATTCAGTCGTTTGACATCATCAAACAGGACCCCTCGGGTTCCATCGTAGTGGATAGGGCTGAACCAGTGGGCTTGGTTGGGGCCCCAATAGGGGAAATACTGGAGCGCCTGCGCCCCATAGGCGAGATTTACGTGCATCTGCAACCGCAAGTGGGAAAACGTCGCGGGAGTATAGGCATAATGGGTCGAACTCAATGCAAATGCCCAGAACGGAAGGTCGTTTTCCCGGGCCACGTCGGAGATGATCTCAAGGTTTTCGTACCAGGCCGGGTTGACTTGGTAGTTGGCGATGGGATAGTGGTCGAAGGAGATGAACTCGGCGCCCGGAACCTCCTCGACAAATCGTTCCACATGATCGCGATAGGTGGGCGTGCCCAATTGCTCCGATGTCGCTATGTTGGGGAAGAGATTGATATAACAGGGGCGATCGGGATCTACAGCCTTAATGCGGTCCACAATCGCGCCGAGGTCCAGGTCACGTACGGGCGTTTGCACATATTGGGTCTTGCTCCAGCCATCCGGACCCCACGTCGGCTCGTCGATGATGAAATACCCGGCAACCGCCGGATGGTCCCGAAATCGCATGACCACGCCTTCCGGATCATCGAGCAGTTCGGGCAGATTGACGAATAGTTTCATGCCGGCCTCATGGGCCAGGTCCAACATGGTCTGCATGTCGTCCATGTCGAAGTGCCGCTCCGCCGGAATCCCCATGGAAAAGCCGCATGCGACCATTTCCCGGAAACGGTCAAGGGAAAGTTGATGGGCCGGGGGAATGCAATACGCCACAATCTCCAACCGTTCCTCCGGGTCTGCGGCGGTAGTTGGAAAACCTTCGGCTGCCGCGGCCAAGGTGACTCCGACGAAAATGGCCGTTACCGCCACAATGTGTCTCCCATTCGTCCTTAGCGAGCGCCAAAGCAATCTCATCATCTGTACGTCTCCTCCCTTGGGTTAACGGTCATCGGATCCGGTATAAAGAACTGGCGGAGAGGGTGGGATTCGAACCCACGGTACCGGAGACCGGTACAACGGCTTTCGAGGCCGCCGCCTTCAACCACTCGGCCACCTCTCCGCAGGGGATTGATAGATGATGGATGCGCCCATGGCGCAGGTGTTGGAACGTCCGCAATTCTAGCAAAGGCGCATTGCGCATGTCCATGAACGGCAGGCGCGTCGGATGCTATACCGGAGCGGAGGCCGTTTCCGGTTGCCGCCGCGGGAGCCGATCGAACCGGGTTAGGCCTACGGGTAATACGTAGTTGATAGGACCTTTCGCCTTTCCTTCGATTTCCTGTAGGAGCAAGTCGACAGCAACCTCACCGGCATGATGAAAATCCGGATCGGTGGTCGGAAGCGGCGGAATCGTGTTCTGGGCGAAGGTCATATTGTCGAATCCCGTAATGACTAAATCGTCGGGGATTCGTATGCCGTGGGCCATGGCATAGTGGAGTATATGCATGGCGTGGTTATCATCAATGGCAATCACCGCCGAAGGACGGTGCGGCGAAGTATGCCATCGGGAAAACCAGATGTCGACCTCTTTCATCATATCCATGGTGTTTGGCATGGGCCAAATATCCGACGGGTGGAATGAAAGGCCGGCGGCGCGCAAAGCGGCATCGTACCCTTCTCGCCGGTCGGTAGTCGAACGGTGCATAACCTCGCTAATCGGATCCTGTTGCATAAAGGCGATGCGACGATGGCCCGCACGGATCAACGCTTCCGTCACGGCGCGCCCTAGTCGCCGGTTGTCAAACACCACTTGAGACCGGTTCTGCTCGGGAAAGGCAATGTCCACAAGCACAATCGGGAAGTCACGAAATTCGCGGTTGAGATAGTCGTTGGCCAGTTGATGGCGGCGGCGGGTGACCGGATACAACACGACCCCCGAGCATCCGGCATCCTGCAACCGTTTTATGACGGATTGCTCCGTTTCGTAGTCGCTGTTACAAGTGGCCATAATGACATGGAGATCCCGTTCAAGACAGGATCGTTCGATGCTTTCATAAAGCCGCATGAGGCATTCTGCGGCCGTGGTGGTGGGGGTAACAAACCCGATGTTGCGATACATGGGGCCGGCGGCGTGGTGTTCGGCGTCAACCACAAAACACCCCTTGCCATGGAACTTTTTCACGATGTTTCGTGCTTCAAGTATCGAGAGGGCGTTGACCACCGTCGTACTCGACACGCCCATCAGGCGGCTGATGGCGCGCACGCCGGGGAGCTTCCCGTCGGCGGGGGCGTCGGGATCACGGATGATCTCGTCTAAAATGCGTTCTGCAGTGCGATCGGGTAGCCGTCGGGCCATGGTCAGTACTTTCCTTGGTTACAGTGCGCACAACCATTCTGTACACACTCAAAGTATGCAATGTTGCTCCTCGCGTTGTCAACCTTGGGATGCATTGGCATTATTCGCATGCGCTTCCGGAACAAACCCGTGGTATAACCCCATGTAATAGGGCAACAGGAACGCC
>PWNM01000226.1 GCA_003557825.1 Candidatus Hydrogenedentota bacterium
GCCTTGCTATACCTCTCGGCTCGCCGCGTATTTCCGGACGACCCCGATCAGGCCCATGAGTTCGCCCTGGCGAATGGCATGGCCGTGTTGCTTCTCATGCGTCCCTGGCTCGATGGCATGACCTTTCCGCAGTATAATTTTCATTTTGTTTGGGGAGCTATCGGACTGGCTGCTGTCTGGGGCGTCCGGATGCTTTTTGTCGGTGAACCATTACGTTGGCCGCGGTTGACCCTCTTGGCCCTGGCATTTCCTTTGGTAGCTCTGGCGACCGCCCCCGCAAGCGTTCAGATGGATGCCACCTATCGCAGGCTTATCTTAACCGGCGCATATGCGTTGTTGTTCATCGTCGCGGCGAACGGACTGCGTTCCTATAGGGGCATCGGCATAGTGGTTGTCGCGGGACTTTGTGCCTGGTTGGCGCAGTCGGCGTTCTCGATCATCCATTTGTACTACCTGTTGCCCCAAACGCGAGAAGTTCTGATGCAGGACCCCAGCGGTCGGTTGCTCCAGATGCACACAGGCATAGATCAAATGTCTCCCGAGTTTACCCATCGGCTCCTATCCAATCGAGCCTTTGGCTCCTTTTTGTTCCCCAACGCCCTAGCGGCGTATCTCTTGCCTGGGGTGGCCGTTGCCTTGGGTGTTATTGGCTATCACGCGCATTGTATTCGCAAGGCCTTGCAAGATGCGCCGACTGTGGTGCAGTCCATGCGCGAGCGTAGATCCGGGGAGATCGATACATCCGTTGCTATTGCGCTTGTCGCTTGGATTATCTCAGTCCTTCTGTTCATTTCCGTGTACAATCTCTATCGTGATCATGCCCTCGTGCGTCCCATGCCTATGACGACGACTGATGTTTATCACCTTATATTGCTTGTGGGTGTTTCGCCTATTGTGGTGGGAGTCATCACGTACGCTATTGTCCAAAACTACGGTCCCCAAATCTATGGGCACATCGTTCAGTTGTTCCTTGCTGCCTTAACCTTGCCCCTGGCTTCCGTGGCATTGGTGCTAACGTTCTCACGCGGTGGTATGCTGGGCATGACATTGTCTTTGATCGTGACCGCGGCGCTCCTGATTAAGGGCGGGCGTACGCAGGGTTTGGCCAAAGGCGCTGCGATTGGGGCGGCCCTATGCTTATGTGGTTTGGCCGTACTCGGAGCGGTCCCCGTCTCCGAAGATGCAACGCCTTCACCGCCTGCGGCATTGCCCGATGAACTCGATATCACCGGATCTTGGCTCACCTTCGGCGATCTTCTTCGGCCCGATACCTTCGGTCTGCGTGTGGGGTACTGGCAAGTGGGAGCCCTTATCGCAGCAGACAATTGGCTCACAGGCGTCGGACTTGGAAACTTTGGAACTGTCTATCCCAACTACCAATTTGTCGGCGCGGGAGACGTAAAACAGGCGCACAACGATTTCCTCCAGGTTTTATGTGAGACGGGTATCGTCGGCCTAATCGTATTTATTGTATTCTGGGGCGTAGTTCTTGGGCAAGGCATTCGTGGAATATGTAACACGGCCAATGCTGCTCATCGATGGCTTCTGGCAGGCCTTTTCTGCGGGGTTCTGGCATTTCTGCTTCATTCCATCGTTGATTTTAACTTTGTCAATCCAAGCCTGGCCATGCTCCAATATATCCTCGCGGGGATTATGCTGAGTCTTTCCTGTACGTCACCACAGAAAGCGCCGGCCAAACCCATGATTCGGGCGCAGCTTCTTGCAGGACTTTTATTAGCGGTAACCCTTGCGATCGCAGCAGGCAATATGCGGGTCAGGGCCGCCGACAACGCAATTGCGGATACGATGACCAAGTCCTTGCGCTATGGAGCTGCAGACTATTTTCTTGAGATGAGTAGCCCAGAGGCTCCTCCCGGTGGAACACCGGAACCGATCCCCTATCATTTTGTCCGCGAGTTCCTACCCAACCGGGAAATCCTCGAGGAGTTCGGGCGATTTTATGTGCCTCGAGGTGAGCGGGCCGGCGTGATGCGTCCCTTGGGAGCCGAGGAACCATTAACCCCAGAGACGATGTTCGTCATTAGGGATCGTCGGCAAGCGTATCAGGCGACGTTGGAGGCCATTCAATGGTGGCTGGATCGCGGAGAAGAAGCCGACAGTTATTATCCGTACAGTCCCGAACTTGCCATTCAGCAATACCACTGGTATGACCTATTGCTTGCTCACGCACGCGATGATGAGGAGCGGGGCGGATACTTGCATGGCGGGTTGGTCTGGGCGGAAAAGGCGGCGGAACGGAGTCCACGCCAAGCGGTATATCGCGAGCTTGTTGCATCTGTGCTTTGGCAGATAGCCGGAATCGAATACAGCCCCGAGCGATATCGCGAGAGTTTGGAGCATTACCGTCGGGCTACCGAGCTTTATCCGACCTCGCACGAAATATGGCGTACCTACGGAGAAAAGCTGATGCTCTTTGCCGAGGCCCTTGAGGAAATCGGCGAAATGGAGGAAGCAGAACAGGTCTACGCCGAAGGAGAAGCGACGCTTGAAAGGGCATCGCTGTTTATGCCGCGTCGGCAACCCAGGAACGACCAACTACCATGAACAAAACGGCCTTGAACGGACTGCGGGACATGCTTATGGAGGGCGGGCATGCAGCCTATGTTAGTTTTGCGCCTCCGTTAAACCAATACCTGACTGGTTTCCGTGGTACCACATCCGGTGTTATCGTAACCGATAGCGAGGCGTTGTTCCTGTGTGATTTCCGCTATGCTGAACAGGCCGAAGTCCAGGTGGATAGCGCATTTACTATAGAGCGGATCGGCTCGGAAGGCATGACGAAGGCTGTGGCTCGCCGGCTCAATGCCCTGAAGCTCTCCAATGCCGCTTTTGAGCCCCAATACATGACCTATGCCGAGTTTCAAGCATTGGACCGGGAGTTTGGCGGGAAACTAAAGCCCGTATCGCAACTGGTTTCTGCCCTTCGAACGCGAAAGACGTCTGAGGAGGTGGAACGCATCCGGACAGCCCTGCAGCTATCTGAACGTGTATTGGAAGAGATCCTGGAAGAACTGGAGCCGGGGATAACAGAGCGGGAAGTCGCAGCCCGTTTTGAGTATGCGTTCAAACAGCGAGGCGCTTCCGGCGCTTCTTTCCCAACGATTGCATTGTTTGGCAGTCGCAGCTCATTGCCCCATGGAGAACCCGGCGATCGAGCGCTTCAGATGGGGGATGTCGTGTTATTTGATTTCGGCTGCCGACTTGACGGCTATTGCTCTGACTTGACACGAACCTACGTATTCGGTACTATCCCCGGCGCATGGCTCGAAGATATCTATGCTCTCACACATACCGCACAGCAACGAGCCATCGAAGCCGTA
>PWNM01000160.1 GCA_003557825.1 Candidatus Hydrogenedentota bacterium
AGTCGCCCACGGCATAAATGTGTTTCTGGCTCGTTTGTAGGTGCTTGTTTACCGTGATTCCATTTTTCGTAAATGTGACTCCGGCTGCGTCCAGATTCATTGGCCCAAAGTCCATCCGGCGCCCCGTCGCCGCCAGAACCTCGGACGCTTCGATGGTCCCGTCCTCTTCGGTGTGGAGCGTCACCGCGCCGTTAGTGCGTTCGACTTTCGTCATGGTACGGTTGCGGAGTATCTGAATGCCCTCATCGGCAAACGTTTCTTCGAGCTGTTTCCCCGCTTCCTCATCCTCCCGCCATAGCAGACCCTTGCCCCGCATGACCATCGTCACGTTGCAGCCCAACCGTGCAAAGGCCTGGGCCATTTCGCAGGCGATGGCTCCGCTGCCAATGACAATAAGCGATTCCGGCGTTTTGTCCAGATCAAACAGGGTTTCGTTTGTCAGCGGTTGCGCCGCTTCCAGCCCTTCGATGGGCGGGATGGCCGGGCGAGTCCCTGCACAGATGAATATGCGTTTTGCCGTTATGCGTCGGTCCCCCACAGCCAGCGTGTGGGGGTCGACGAACGATGCCTTGCCTTCGCCCAACAGGAGATGAACTTTCTTGAACATGGAGGTCGTTTTTTGGTCGTTGATATACTGCAGATGGCTGCGAATGCGGGGAAAAGCGTCTTGTACGGGGGGCTGGCCAACTGGGGTTAATCCATATTCCTCCATGCGCGTCGTTAGATGGCGCACTTTTGCGGAACGCAACAACGCCTTGCTGGGGATACAGCCTACATTCATGCATTCCCCGCCAAGCCGGTGCGCCTCAATTCCACATACGTTGAGGCCCATTTCCGAGCCCATTATCGATACGGCCATTCCCCCGGGTCCGAGGCCTATCACGGCCAGATCAAAGTCGTATTTCATGTTGTGATCCTCTTATTCAAAAGCTTTGTTTGATCGGCTAAAGAGCGTTTTACTATATCGGTTGAGCTTCCCACTCCTCGATTTCACGACAGTCCCGGGTGGGTTTGTATCCAAGGAGCCGTTCGGCCTTCCGGATATCGAAAGGCGACGCCGTCGGATTGTTCTGAAAATAGCTGGGGTCACGTACTTCCGGCAGATCACCATAGATCCGCTCCATGACTTCCAGTGTTGGTTCCGGATAAAACGTGCGGGCCGCCGTGATGTAGAACGCCTCGAACGGTATCGGCTCGTTACCCGTGAAGGTATAGGTCGTCGCCTTGCGGACGGCCTGGGCCACATCCTCTCCGGCTACGTAACAGCCAAACCACGGCTCGGGAGCTTTTTCACCACGACGGAACGGCTCGAGCATGGCTACTAGATTCTCGAGGTTGTTTCGCATCCACACGCCGCAATACCGCAACGAAATGGCCTCGATGCCATAGGCCCGCGCATAGTTCTCGACCATGTCTTCACCGTACCGTTTGGTGAAGCTGTAACTCTCGTGGGGCCAGAGCGGATGTTCTTCATCAATGGGCAGATACAGCGGTTTCAGCTTTACATTGTGGATGCCAAATCCCGTGGAAGATTCGCTTCCCGCATAGACGATTCGTCGGATTCCATTTTCGCGGGCGGCTTCGAACACGTTGAAACAGGTCACCATGTTTACCGACATGACATGCTCGGGGGGATCGAAAAAGGCATTCGGAATGGCCGCCAAGTGGATGACCACATCGTAGCCCTTTAACGCCTCCGCAGTCGCCGTGCGGTCCATCAGATCGCATTTCACAAAATCTACGCCATCCGGCATGGAGTCCGGTTTACGCACATCAAGTATGGTATGGGGGAGATTATAATGGGCTAGGTCCCGTACTACATATCCGCCCACATCGCCGGCTCCGCCTGTTACAATTATCCTCATCCTTTGGTACTCCTTGCTATGGTGATGGTTGTTTTGAATGGGTTGCTAATCGTTGTGCAATAGCGCCTGAAGATCCGCCAGAGCGCGTCGAGCCGCTTCCCCGGCGTTGCCTTTCAACACATTGGCGTAATAGGTGAACGATTCGAACTCGATGGAGCAATAGCCTTCGTAGCCGATTTCGTCGAGGGCCCCGAACATGCCGGGCCAATCCACCCGGCCCTCGCCGAGCATGGGAAACAGAAACTGCCCCTCGACTTGGACGCCTATAGCGTCCTTCAGATGGACATGGTGGATCCTCTCCTTGCCCCATTGTCGGACAATCCAACCCGTGTCGAAATTGCCTTTGAGAACATCGTGGGACGGATCGAAATTGACGCCCAACCAAGGCGAGTTCATCTGATCGATCAGGGGGCGTAGGGTGTAGTAATCGTTGCACAAATGGCCCCATACATTCTCAACGCATCCGTGGATCTGGTTTTTCTCCAGGGCAGCAGCGATTATTCCAAACGCCTCAAGAACAATCTGCCATGCCATCCATTCGGATATGTCGGACGGGATCTTCGGCGCATTGGGATCCCACGGGGCCGGACCCGTAAACAGGTTGACTCCCGGAATGCCTGCCTCCGCGCAAGCCTCGATGGCCTCGATTGTTAATGCGATGCGGTCATTTCGTACGGCTTCATCAAGGCAGACATAATCCTGTTCCATCACCACGCCGCTTATGGCAAGCCCGGCATTCCGAGCTGCCTCCACCGTTTCGCGCCGCTGGGCTGCCGTATGAGCGCGCGGATGAAAATGGTTCAACGTCCATTCCACCGCGTCGTAGCCCAGGTCAGCCAACGTCTGGGTTACCTCCGCAGCCGGCTGCTGCATGAAGCCCAACCCGGCCAAAAAGCCTATGCGATTGTTCAGCATTGTGATCCTCCTCCCGTGGAAATACCTATCCCGTGCTCATCCATGATACTGGTCTCAGCCTGAACCGTCTACCCGACGCACCCTGCGCCGGCATTGATAAGCGGTCAGCCGCCGGCACAGCCAAACCTCGGCGGCGCTGGTTCGGGTTCTGGATCGGGCGTAGGCTCGGGGTCGGGGTCGGGCTCCGGTTCGGGCGCCTCGGGTTGGTCTGCCTCGATGAGGCCTTGCAGATAGTCGTAGGTCCAGGAACGCGTTCCATCGGGACGAATGAGCCAGAAGCCTCGTACATCGTCGTTGGTTTCGACCGGCGTGTTCACCGCCTCATTGCAGTAGAGCTGCCAATAGAGCAACCAGGGAACGCCCCAATCAAGGCCGGTCTCGACCACGTTTCGAACCACATCCTCGACTGAGCCCGGTTGATTTTCAGGGTAGCCATATTCGCCGATGAACACGCTTTCCCTGCCAAACGCCGCCGTATCGGGTAGATGATCGGCGATGAAGTCCAAAGCATTCCGAAACTCCTCGCCCAAGGGGCCTGTGTCCCAACACGAGTAGGAGA
>PWNM01000584.1 GCA_003557825.1 Candidatus Hydrogenedentota bacterium
AAGGTCATGTCGGAGAATTACAACGACGACTACATCATCTTTGATCGCGAAGCGGACCCCGAGGAGACCGTAAATCTGGCCGACGGCGATACCGTATCCGATCCCGAGTTACGCGAAGTGGCCCACCTGCTCGACGAAAAACGGGAAGCCATGTGGGAACTCTCGGAGGAGTTTGGTCCACCCGAATGGTCCGTGACGGACGAACACTACCAGGAAGAATTGCGTTCGCTGGGTTACCTTTGAGCAGCAATTAGCTGCCGGATTTCTGATCCTCCGGCGACACATGACGCAGCGAAACGGAGTTGATGCAGAAACGCAACCCTGTGGGTCCGGGGCCGTCGTTGAAGACATGGCCGAGGTGGGAGCCGCAACGGCTGCATACGACCTCGGTGCGGACCATCCCGTGACTGCGGTCCAGTTGGGTCTCCACGTTTTCTGAGGCAATGGGGGCGGTGAACGAAGGCCAGCCGGTGCCGCTATCGAACTTGGTCTCCGAGGGGAACAATTCCTGTTCGCATGCCGCGCAGACATACACGCCCGGTTCTTTGGTGGCGTGATACGCGCCGGTAAACGCCCGCTCCGTACCTTTTTGTCGCAGCACGTGGTATTGTTGAGGGGTTAGAATCTCACGCCATTCGGCGTCCGTACGTTCGATGGGTTCGCCCATACAACCTCCTTCGGGTTCGCCCAGCGGCGCCGGATCTGCTTCAATCCGCGCTGCATGGACACGGTCATCGGGATTCGTGGCCGCAGTCTCCGGACGGGGACAGGCGGCCAACAGGGTCATGAGCGCCAATGCCATGACGACAGTAGTTATTCGCATATCATGGTCCTCCTTGGATCCGTCTCTGAAACACCGGAGGAAGCGAATTCATTGCCGTGTAGCGAGCTCGTCAAAAGCCTTATATTTTTCCTGTTCGATGACCAGCGATTCGATATTGGCCATGCGCGATTCCAACCGAGTAATCCGATCCGTCAAGGCCTCGATGGCTTCCTGATGTCCGGCCTTTTTTGCGACTGTTTTGAGTCGCATCCCGTACATCTCACTCACGACGCCGATGGCGACGATAATAACGATAGCAGTCCAGAAATCCATACATGTTCCTCCCAATGGGTTGTGCCTTGGACGCGCAAATTCAATGCCGATAACAGGGCGAACAAGATAAGTAGTTCAGTTTTAACAGGTTACGAGCATCACCTCGTCAGGGGGCTGTTGTCTCGGTGACCAGAGTATGGCACGTCTTGCCAGTGGTGTGGCGGCATTTGCCATTCCGCATCCGATCGGAAGTTGACCGGCCGACAGCCCATCGGTCAGTATGCTCTTGGTCAGAAAACGATGCAACCCAATGGAGGTCTACGATATGGACAGGCGACGGTTTTTACAGACCACGGGCGTGGCGGCGGCGTTGGCCTTTGCGGCGCGTGGCGGGAGCGCAGCAGACGAGGCAACCGAGGACGAGCCCGTCCCGACGGTACCCTATGCATTGGTCGATACCCACGTCCACTTCTGGGACCCGGATCATCTGCGGTATCCCTGGCTTGATAACAGCGACCTGCTCAATCAGGTCTACATGCGCGCTGAGTACGACGACGCCATCGCGCCGTATACGGTGGACCAAATCGTGTTTGTTCAGGCCGAGTGCATTCCCGAGCATTGGGAAGACGAGGCCCGTTGGGTGGCCGAGTTGGCCGAGGAGGATGGGCGGATTCAAGGCATTGTGGCCAGCGCGCCTCTCGAAGAAGGTGAGGGTGCGTTTCCCATGCTTGAGCGGCTGGCAGAACTTCCCCACATGCGCGGGATTCGGCGTCTCTTACAGGGTGAGGCCGATCCCGAGTTTATGCTGCAACCCGATTTCGTGGCCGGCGTACAGGCCCTGCCGGATTACGACATGACCTTCGACCTGGGCGTCCACCGGGGACAGTTGCCGGCGGTTATTGAACTGGTGGGCCGTTGTCCCGAAGTGCAGTTTATGCTCAACCACATCGCCGTGCCCGATATCCGCGGCGGCAATCTCGATCCGTGGCGGGACCAGCTGCGCACCTTGTCGGAATTGCCCAATGTCTACTGCAAGATGTCCGGCGTCGCCACAGCGGCCGACCACGATAACTGGACGCCCGCCGACCTGCGACCGGCCATCGAGCACGTGCTCGACTGCTTCGGGTTTGACCGAACCGCCTTCGGAAGCGATTGGCCCGTCATGCTATTGGCCACGACCTTCCCCCGATGGGTCGACGCTCTGTCCGAGATTGTCGCAGACGCATCGGAGTCTGAGAAACGGCGGCTCTTCCGCGAAACGGCGCAAGCCTTTTATCGGTTGCCGGTCTAGCCTTGGTCCGAGTGCGTACGCCGT
The DNA here is from genome assembly GCA_003557825.1 of Candidatus Hydrogenedentota bacterium. Taxonomy (GTDB): domain Bacteria; phylum Hydrogenedentota; class Hydrogenedentia; order Hydrogenedentales; family SLHB01; genus PWNM01. The sequence continues at coordinate 2,352 of PWNM01000584.1, forward strand.
CGCGATGGCAAAACCTGTATCATAGGTTCATGGCGTATGCGTCCGAAACAGGGTCGGATTGACTGCGTGCGGTGAGGCCAATGGATTCGCAACAGAACAAGTCGAATGCTGAATTGCCGGGGGATGTCGTCGCATTCCTGCGGGATACCAACCCATGGTGGGATGGTCGCCCCATGCGACCTTTGCCGCCCCACCGCCGTTGGCTGTTCGACACGGCGCTTCAGCGGCTCCAATCGGGGTTGGCCCCTGTAACGGTGCTGCGAGGACCTCGGCAAGTGGGCAAGACCACCTTGCAGGAGCACTTGATCGACCATTTGCTGCATGTGGAGAATGTGGACGAACGGCGCATTCTACGGGTGCAATTCGACGAGATTGCCGCGCTGTCGGGGTTACAGGATCCGATCCTCCTTCTATGCCGATGGTTCGAGCAGAGTCGGCTTGGAGCAACCTTCAATGAAAGCGCTCAGGCCGGTTCCCCGGTGCTCCTCTTTTTTGATGAAGTGCAGAATCTGACCGACTGGGCTCCCCAAGTCAAATCCCTCGTGGATCATCATGCGGTACGGGTGTTGTTGACGGGCAGTTCCGCCTTGCGGATTGAACGGGGACGGGACAGCCTTGCCGGGCGGATATCCACCCTTGAGCTGAACACCCTGCAGCTTCGCGAGATCGCCGAGATTCGCGAATGGGGACAGATTCCGCCGGTGCTCGAGGGCAACGGCGTTGGGGCGTTGAATGATCGGTCCTTTTGGGAAGCCGTGCGCGATCAAGGACAACACTTCCAAGGGCTGCGCGATCGCGCCTTCGAAGCGTACTCCGAACGGGGCGGTTATCCCATTGCACAGACGCGGGCGGATCGACCTTGGGAGGAAATCGCTGATCAGCTGAACGAGACCATCCTCCGCCGGGTCATCCAGCATGACCTGCAGGTTGGGGAGCGTGGCGAGAAACAGGATCCGGCCTTGCTTGAGCAGGTGTTTCGCATGGC
>PWNM01000265.1 GCA_003557825.1 Candidatus Hydrogenedentota bacterium
CTTTAGCCTGAAAACCTGGCTCTGTGACCCGTTGTGCCATTTTTGTGTTGAATCCTTCGCGCCCTTCGCGGCTTCGCGTGAGCCTTTCTATATTCCTTGTGCACCTGTGCCCATCCGCCCCACCCCAATCATTCCCAGTCGGCTTTAGCCGACGCCACCTTAGCATCCGCCTGGGCGGAGTGTACTGCGACGAAAATTTAACGGAGCCGGCTTCAGCCGGGCTTCTCGACAAGCTTTAGCCTGAAAACCTGGCTCTGTGACCCGTTGTGCCATTATTGTGTTGAACCCTTCGCGGCTTCGCGTGAGGTTCTTCGTGCCCCTTTGTGGTCTTGGTGCCTTTGTGGTGAGTTCTTCGTGTTCATTAACTTGTCCGTGGTGGCCTGATGCCGTACCCGCTCATTTCGTTTCCACCCTTGCTGAAGCTGAAGCCACCCGAGAAGCCCGGCTGAAGCCGGCTCCATTTCCAATTCGTCCCATCACACCCCGGCTAAAGCCGGGTGCTAAGGGGGAGTCGGCTAAAGCCGACTAATTGGGCCAATCCTGGCGTGTCGATTCGCCTATGGCTCGATGATGCCCTCAGCTGGACGGAAGCTGCCGGTTTCCACCCCGGCTAAAGCCGACTAATTGGGCCAATCCTGGCGTTTCGATTCGCCTATGGCTCGACGATGCCCTCAGCTGGACGGAAGCTGCCGGTTTCCACCCCGGCTAAAGCCGACTGATTGGGCCAATCCTGGCATGTCGATTTGCCATTGGCCAAACTGACATCTCGCATCCTCTTGGTTATAACTGGATGAGTTGATCAGATATGCGATCCATTCTGGGACACAATTGGCCTTCTGTGTCCCTTCGCGCCCTTCGCGGCTTCGCGTGAGCCTTTCTATGTTCTTTGTGCACCTGCGCGCGTCAGCTCCAATTCTATTGTTTTCAGTCGGCTTTAACCGACTAATGGGGTCGCGCTGGGCTATCCATGGCATGGGCGCATCCGGCATAATAGGCGCCATGCAACCCGAATCGAGGAAAACAACACAAAGGAACCCGTCTACCATGCTGTACTCCACGAATCTGACCTGTTTGCAATGCCTGACGCTGGCGATAGGGCTGGCCATGGCGCTCCCTTCCATGGCTTCGGACGACCTTATCGACCGTATTGAAGCAGATTTCATCAACCCGCCCAACGAATACCGGCTGGTGCAGTATGGGCTCGCCGAATGGTCCCTGGAACGCTATCCCACCTACGGCATTGGCGGATTCATGGCGTTCTTCCATGGCGAGCTCTATCAAAGCGGCGACGAAGGCCCGGAACGGATTGGTCCGTTGGTCGACGCGGCTTTCGAGCGAAACATGCCCGTGTGGCTGGCCGATGACTTCGGTTACCCGAGCGGCATGGCCGGGGGCCGGGTCGTCGAGGAAAATCCCGAGTTCGAGGTTCGAGGACTGACGCGGCTCGCCGCCGAAGGTCAAGGCGAATCGACGGTTGCCATCGATCTTCCCGAAGATGCCGAGCGGTTTGTTCATGCCGTGCGGTACCCAATGGTAGACGGTACGCCTGATTTTGCCCAGGGCGAAACGGTGGCCGTCGAACCGAACCGGGTCGAAGCAACGGGATCAAACGGGGATTGGCGGCTCGATGCCTTTGCGCTGGTGATCCGGGATCGAGACACCCAGGCCCAATCGACCATGGAGCAGTTTGGCCACAGCGGCCGGTATCCCGATCTGATGAATGCCGATGCCATGGAACGGTTCATCGCCCACATGCATGCGCCCATCCTGGAACGGATCGAAGATCCGGCAACCAAGGTCGAGGGCTTTTATACCAATGAACCCAACTTGATGCAATTGCATTGGACGCCCGAAGAAGGTCCCTTTGCCTGCCTGCCGTGGAATGCCGGCTTGCCAGAGCGGTTCCAAGAAATGCACGGCTACGATGTGCTTCCCTTGCTTGGGGCGCTCTTTGAAGGCGAGGGACTGGACGCCCGGCGCGTGCGGATGCATTTTCATCAGACCGTGGCCGAAGCCTTGACGGACAGCTTCGCTCGGCAGATCGCCGACTGGTGCACGGAACGGGGCATTGCTTCGAGCGGTCATTTCCTGCTCAATGAGTATCTGTCGATGCATGTGGCCTGCTACGGGGATCTGATGAAATTCGCCTCCGAGTTTCATGTGCCCGCTCTGGACATCGGCATTCCCAACCCGGACCGGTTCGGTACCTTTCCCTATCAACAGACCCGTTTCTTTAGTTCGATTGCGTCGTGGAAAGAACACGACCGGGTCATTTTGCTGCTCGACCCCATCATCGCCGGCGGCGGACTGCAACGGCTTTCACCGGCCATGCCGCTTTTGCTCAATTCGACCAACATGGCCTTCTTCCATGGGGCCAACCTGTTCACCTCGTACAAGCCGCTCGATGCCCGGCCCGATGGCAGCGCCACCGGCTATACCGAGGAGGAATACCGCGCCTTCAACGAATACATTGGACGCATCGCCCGGGTATTGCGTGGCGCGCGCCGAGAGACGTCCATTGCGCTGTATTACCCCATCGCCATGTTTCAGGCGGACTACCGGCCTTCGAACCGGCACTGGCCTCAGGTGGCCGGGGAATACCGCGATCGCCAAGAAGCTTGGGACCGAACGGAAGCGGCCTTGCTTGATGGGGACCTGGATTATCACATCGTCCATCCCGAGGCCGTGGCCGATGCGACCATCCGCGACGGCGTAATGACCATCGGCTCCGGATCGTTCCGTTATTTAATCATGCCGCAAATGGAAGTGCTGCCGTTGGCGATCCTCGAACAGATCGAGGCCTTCGAAGCGGGCGGCGGTACGGTGTTGTGGGTCGATGCAAAACCAGAGGCCGGCGCCTATGCCCATGAAGATGCGGTGTTGGCCCAACACATGGACGGCGTGGCCACCGTACCGGTCGAAAACCTCACCGGGATCATTGAGCGGCCCTACGACGCCGCCTTCGACCTTTCCTTTGCGCCGGGGCCGACGGTGATGCCGGTTGCGCGATTCTCCCGAGAAGGCAAGCGCATCTACTACTTGGTCAACCGCAGCGGCGAGCACCTCGAGGCGGAAGTGACCGCCGAAAGGTCGCAGCGCATCACAGTGCTTGATCCCGTCACAGGCGCCATCACAGACCGGGAGCTGCCGACCACCATTGAAATAGATGCATTCAATAGTATGTTGATTATGATGTAAAGGTTTTGGAAGTCACCACCCCCCATAATCGACCAAAGGAAGTTTGTCATGACACTCAAACGTCAACTGGAGCAGGATTTTGATCAGAACCGGAACTGGGCGCTCCGGCGTCAACTGGGGATCCCCAACAAC